>CAZBTD010000026.1:0-33272 GCA_964494815.1 uncultured Ferruginibacter sp.
ATCTGTTTTTAATAAAGTATCAATGATAGTTTCATCATTCATATAACCCAAATGTTCATTGCTTACCATGAGTAGTGTTTGTTCAGCGAAGAAATTATCGCTTTTATGCATCATAGGGGCAAAGAGAGAATCGGAAGGCTGGGAATGAATAGTTTTATATTTTGTTTCCAAATCTTCCTTTTCTAATAACCAAGAACTCTGCATAATAAACTGCTTTTTCAGAGTGTCTTTTAAAAGTTCTTTTTCAGACTTCGGGTAAAAAGGAATTTGTTTCTTTTTATCACCTCCTGAAACTATTGACATTTTATTGCTTGAAAAATTTCGATAAACAGAGAACCCAGAATCAGATGTTCTATAGAAAAGTATCTCTTTTGCAAAATATTCTGGAAGTATTTGAACACTATCTCTCTTAATAAATTTCAAATTAATAAGATTTTTATACATCGGGAAAAAGCTCCTAGGAGTCATATATGGCTCCTTATAATCATCCCAAGTCCATCCTTTACCTAATGGCTCAATTTTATTAAAATCACATATTTCAAAAAGCCGCTGTTTTTTAAGAAATTCAAATACAGGTTGAGATTGAAATTCATCATTCAAAAAAGTAGGGTCTCCAGTTGGAAAGATTTGTACCAAATCAGTAATCGGAACTGTCGAATCTATATTAATTACATTGTTTTCTGTGTACCTCAACCCCACCAAACTATCTCCTAAATACTTCATTCCAGCGTATAACGTAAACAGCTTTACATTGCTGGCAGGCACAAAATATTTGTCTCCATTATAGTTATACCAATAAGAATTTGTTGCAGGTTCATAAATACTGATACCGATATGGCCGGTACTTATCACACTGTCTTCCAGTAAAATTTGTTGTGCTTGTTTGTTGATTTGTTTTGAAACAGAACAGGATTGAAAAAAGAAAATGATAAGACAGGCAATAAGAGGGATGCTATGATATTTTTTATTCGTCATTCAACATTCATCATTTAACATTTGCCATCACCCTCTTTCCTGTGCCCTCATCCATCTTTCAGGTATTTCATTCTTGCTGGCGCTTACATAATCATTGTAGCTGCAGGCAATTAGTTTTTTATCGGGCAGTTGCATCCACCACCTGCCAGTGCGGCGGCTTTGCAAAAACAAAGTACCTTCATCTGTAAGAGCAGTATTAAATTCATTGAACAAACTACTTTCATTTAAAGCAGCTTCCTGCTTGCTGCGGCTCTTGCCATCAATAAAATACCAGAGCATTTGTGCAATCTGCAATGCAGTGAGTTCATTCACATCTTCATTGGGTAAATAACCATACACACCAAAACTGCTGAGCTGGCTGCCCATGCCTGCATGGCGGGTGAGCACACAGGCTTCTTCGCCGGTAAAACCATTGGGGCTGCATTTACCGGCTGGCGCATCGCTGTATTTGATGGCATTAATATCAAAGCTTACCATGTTTGCATTACGCAGCACAGGTTCCATTTCTTCAATGTTTTCTTTTGCCCTGCCTACACGGTAGCAGTCAAACCTCAGCTTATCCATTGTTTCCAGCATGCGTGGGTGCACAAAATAACTTTGAAAGCCAATATGGTTATAATGCCTGATAAAGTTTGGCTCACCGGTAAGCATCTCCAGCAAAAAGTTTTCGCTGCGTAATGAACTTTCACCTCTTAAATCAATGGTGGCATCAATGCAGGTAGCTTCAATAGCTTTGTTTAATGATTTATAAGCAAAATATTGTGCCAGTGTAATATCATGTGAGCCGCCTATGATAACAATCGTTTTATTCATCAGCAACAATTCTGCCAGCACCGTTTTTACGGCTGCATAACTGTCGCTTAATGAAGCGCCGGTTTTAATGTTTCCAATGTCAGCAATCCTGGTATCAAAATGCCAGTAATGCAATTGATACAATTGCTTACGGATAATATTAGCCGCATTGATATTCTCATTAAAATTGCCACTGCCACGAAATTCATCCACCCCTACTAATATTATATCGGCGCCACTTATATCTGGCAATTGTTCAGTGTAGATATCTATATGTTTTGCAAATTGTCCGTCGTTGTAGCCGCTGTCATCATTCAGGGTATGTATATCAACCGGGGATAAAAAGTCATGCAGATCGTACATTGGTAATTTTTGTTTGGGCAAACTTAATGCAAATTGGCAAGTGGGCAAAAGTGCAAGAGGCTAAAAGGAAAAAAGAAAATAATCATTTTACCTTTTGCAGGTCACGGGCCACGAACCAGTCATCATATACAGGTTCAGGTTTTGTGCGGTAATGAACACTGATGGCGCTGCGTAGCTGATCGCTGTTCTTGATATACTTATTTGTAAAACGCTCAGCCAATGTAAGCAGGCTAAAAGATTTTTCATCTTTCTTTACCTCGGTAATGTAGTATTTGCCTTTTATGAAAGTGTTTAAAAATTCCCTCCTGTCCACAATAGAAATAAAAGCTGTGGCATGAATGGTATCGTTCTCAATTACCCGGTATTTTTTTAATTCATCTATATAGCCGGTGATAGCTACATCATACTCCATATCATTTCTTTTTTCAAAAATTATTTTTACCGGTGATTCGGAAAATTCGCTTTCAACCGTTGGCCTTGTAACAAAGCCTGCCCATTTGCCCAACAGTTCTTCATCCACATATTCTTTTGGTGCGGTGTCAATGGCATAAGGAGATTCGTAAGGGCAACCCCATAAAATGAAGCAGGATAAAAGCAGTAAGGAAATGTGTAACAGGTTTTTCATTGCTTTAAAAGTAAAACCTTTTTTAATGCAACGGCTTTTTTATTGTGATGTTGTACTTAAAAAGTTGTTCAAATGCTATTACAACAGCATCGACAGCCAGCCTATAAATTCCATAAGCCATGCAATACCCAGGTGCACAATAAGCCCACCCCAAATACTGCCGGTGTTATAAGAGATAATACCCAGCAGCAAACCGCCCCAAAAGCTGCTGACAGCTTCTGCCATGGGCTTGCCCAAATGAATACTGCAATAAAAACAGGCTACAGGTATAATGCAATGTGCGCCACAAATATTTGCCAGCGCTAATATTAAAAAACCACGAAAGAAAAATTCGATGCTGATAAAATCAAAACCATAACACAATTCATATACGGCATACTGCCATTTTTTTGCAGGAATGCTTTGCAGCACTTTTGCCTTAGGATATACAGATTGAAAATCCTTTTGTGTGGATGCCAGTATTAATAAAGGCAGCATTATCAGCAGCATCATTACATAAGGCTGCAGGCTTTCAAGCGGTTTTGTTCCGTAAAAAGGCTGGTTTGTTTTGTCTTTAACCCACCACACAATTGCCACAGGTACCAATAATACAAACACCCTTACCACCCAGTTAATGCTGCGTAGATAAAATGAATTTTGCGGTGCAGGCCAGTGTTCGGTAATAAGCGGCTGATGAAAAGAAAAATTTACCCTGAACGAAAAAAATGCCGGGGCTAAAAATAGTATAAGCCAAAACCAGGTGTTATTATAATAGCTACAGTCTTTGTAAAAAATCAGTTGTAAAAAAAATGCTGCAGCAAAAGGAACTAAGTAAAGAAAATAATAGCCAACAAAATTTACTGCCCATGTTTTACCAGAAGCAGCATATTTCTTTTCGAGCCCATGCCAGTAATTAAGATAGATAATCACCGCAAGCATGGCAATAATGATAAGCAGGTAAAAGAGGTTGAATTCTTTTTCGTAAAACGAGCGGATGTATTTAAAAATTTGCTGCAAGCGTATTGTTTGAAAATAACTGCAAAGACGCTAAGGCACAAAGAAAATACAATACTGCAACGTAGCGTATTTACGCTTTAGCGATAGTAGTGCAATTATCCTTTCGCCGGCGCATTTAATGTTTGCCACAGCAGGTCCTTCAGTTCTGGTATGCCTTTGCCCACCACCGATGAAATAAATATATGTGGAATATTGGCAGGCAGTTCTTTTGAAATAGCCTCTTTCAGTTCATCATCTAACATATCACTTTTGCTAATGGCAATTAAAAAATCTTTTTGCAGCATTTCAGGATTATACTGTTGCAGTTCATTTACCAATATCTCAAATTCCTTTCTATGGTCTTTGCAATCAGCCGGGATTAAAAATAAGAGAACGGAGTTGCGTTCGATATGCCGGAGAAAACGATGGCCCAATCCTTTTCCTTCGGCAGCCCCTTCAATAATGCCGGGCAAATCAGCAATGCAAAAACTTTTTCCATCACGGTATTCCACCATCCCCAGTTGCGGCGTAAGTGTTGTAAAAGCATAGTCGGCAATTTTTGGTTTTGCCGCAGTGATAACAGAAAGCAAAGTTGACTTGCCTGCATTAGGAAAACCAACAAGGCCCACATCTGCCAATACTTTTAACTCCAGCAGTTTCCATCCTTCTACACCGGGTTCGCCGGGCTGTGCATATTCAGGCGCCTGGTTAGTAGCCGTTTTAAAATTACTGTTGCCCAATCCCCCCCGGCCACCTCTAACCCAAATCACCTCCTGTCCATCTTCTAAAATTTCTGCTTCCTTTTCTCCTGTTTCTTCATCTCTTGCAATGGTTCCCAGCGGTACTTCTATAATAACATCTTTTCCGCTTCTTCCGGTTTGATTGTTCTTTAGTCCGCTTTCTCCATTTTCTGCCAGCACATTTTTATAGTACCGTAAATGCAGCAATGTCCATAATTGCGTATTACCTCTTAAAATGATGTGTGCGCCACGGCCACCATCGCCACCATCGGGTCCGGCCATTGCATTGTACTTGGTACGGGCAAAATGTTTGCTTCCTGCACCACCATGCCCACTGCGGCAGAAGATGCGTATGTAGTCTATGAAATTTTTATTCTCCATGAATGCGGCAAAGATAATGGATTTGCGAAGTGGGATAGGAATGCAGGTTAACTGCTTTTACTTTCGTTCCAGCCCGAATATTTTTTTAAAAAATCCTGTTGTGTTTTTTGGAGAGTAGCATCCCTCAAAGGTTCACACTCTTTTAAAGAGGCGTACAATTCGGCAGGTAATTGCTGATACAATTTTGTTCCTTCGGTTTTCCACGCCATCATTTCATCCGTTACTTCTTTTATCTTTTTTGCAGGGTTGCCCACAATCAAACTTCTTTGTTCAAATATTTCGTCCGCCTTAATAAAACTTAATGCACCCACAATACATTCATCACCCAACTGCACATTATCCATTATCACAGCATTCATTCCTATTAAACAATTTTTTCCGATAGTAGCGCCATGAATGATAGCACCATGACCGATATGAGCTGATTGTTTTAATAACACGGTAACTCCCGGAAACATATGAATGGTACAATTCTCCTGCACATTGCAGCCATCTTCAATAACAATTCTTCCCCAATCGCCACGAATGGCAGCGCCGGGGCCCACATACACATTTGCCCCAATAACAACATTGCCGGTAACACATGCCTGCGGATGTATAAATGCAGCTTCATGTATCACCGGCCTGTAGCCATCAAACTCATAAATCATTTGCTTATTTTTTATTCTGCCGCCGGCAAGGGAATATCCCTCTTCAGCATAGTATCCCTGTTGGCCATTTCCCACGCTGTATGAAAAATCATACGCACTCTTTTTTGGTACAGGTCCCAATTAATTTTTTCGATGGTATCAGTGGGTTTGTGATAATCTGCTTTTAACATACCATCATAAAAAAATAAAACCGGTACCCCCATTTTTGCAAAATTGTAATGGTCGCTGCGGTAATAAATCCTTTCAGGATCGTTAGGGTCGTCAAATTTATAATCCAGTGTAAGCTTTGTATATTTTTTATTTATGCCTTCATTTATTGGCTGTAGTTCGCTGCTCAGTTTATCATGGCCTATTACATATACATAGTTCAAAGTATCCCCCAGTTTTCTTTCTGTATCTACCCTGCCCACCATATCGGTGTTTAAATC
The DNA here is from genome assembly GCA_964494815.1 of uncultured Ferruginibacter sp. GTDB lineage: Bacteria > Bacteroidota > Bacteroidia > Chitinophagales > Chitinophagaceae > Ferruginibacter. The sequence continues at coordinate 5,930 of CAZBTD010000026.1, forward strand.
TACTGTCGTTTTTTCTAATGGAAACACAGGATGATCGCTGTAATACTCACTTCCCCAAAGACCTTTTTCTTCACCACTAAAAGCTAAAAACACAATGGTTCTTTTTGGCCCTTTGCCTTCTTCTTTTGCCTGGGCAAATGCTTCGGCCATGTTGAGCAATGCACAAGTACCGCTGCCATCATCATCTGCACCGTAATATATTTTATCACCTTTCTTTCCAAGGTGATCGTAGTGTGCTGTTAAAAAAACGTACTCATCTTTTTTTGATGTACCCTCAATAATACCAAGCACATTGCTGGCATTTACCACCTGCCTGTCTTTTTTATATTCAAAAACAAAAGGCGCTTTTATAGTTGCATATTCTGCAGTTGCAAACGGTATTTGTTTTTTTGATTGTTTTATTAAACTGTCTGCCAGCCATTCTTTAAAAAGTGATTTAAACATTTCGTGTGATATCACAGCGTAGTTCACTGTTTCATTGTCCGGCGCAGGAAAATATAATTTTGTTTTACGATTAGGTTCCAATACCGAAACCGGGATATTTGCCATGGCCGGGTTCACTACAATAATTGCAGCGGCGCCTTTTTCAGTAGCTGTTTTTAATTTATGTGATAAGCCCGGGTAGCTATATTTTGAATATTTTGTCGAATTGGAAATGATATAATTACCATTTGCTTTTGGTTCACCCAAAAAGAATACTGCTACTTTACCTTTTACATTGATGTCTTTATAGTCATCATACCTTTCTTCGCTGATGCCATACCCTGCAAATACATATTCATCGGCAGTTATTTTTTTTGTATTGTTGGCCATTACCACTGTAAAGTAATTTACCCCATGTTCCAGGTTTTTATCCTTTATTGTCAAATGACATGAGGTTACATCTACCGAATCTTCGTACAAAGGATAATATTGCTGGTACCCTTTAAGTTCTTTAGGCGCTTTTAGTTTTAGTTTTTTAAACTGTGCTTCAATATATGCTGCGGCTTTTCGCTGGCCTTCGGTGCCGGTTTCCCTTCCCTCCATTTCGGCACTGGCAATAATACTGAGATGATTTTTTAAACTGTCGCCTGTAATTATTTCGGCGTATTTAGCAGCGTAATCGGTTTCTTTTTTTGTTTGTGAAAAAGAGGCAATGCACAAAAAGGACAGGCCAAGCGTAAGGATAGTTTTCTTCATTGATTTGTTTTATGATTATTCCAGGGGCACGGAATGCCCTCGTTCTTTTTTATCTATTAATATCAGCAGGAAATTTTTTGCACCCTGTTTAAATGTCTTCCGCCTTCAAATGCCGTGTTCATAAAAACATCCAGCATTTTTTCTGCATCGCCATCCCTTACAAAACGGGCTGGTACACAAAGAATGTTGGCATCATTATGTTTACGTGCCAGTTCTGCCAACTCTTCTCCCCAGCAAATAGCAGCCCTTATGCCCTGGTGTTTATTAGCAGTAATGGCAACACCATTGGCACTGCCACAAAGTAAAACACCAAATGCGGCTTCTCCTTTTTCCACCGCACTCGCCACCGGATGAGCAAAGTCGGGATAGTCAACCGAGTCTTTAGTATAAGTTCCAAAATCTTTATATACAACCCCCTCTCCTTCCAAAAAAGAAATAAGGTCTTCTTTGCAATCGAACCCTGCATGATCGCAGCCTATAGCTACCGGCAGGTTTAAGTTAAATGGTGACATGGTTTTTTTAATTAAAAGGCAATGAATCAGGCTATAAAAGTAAAAAGAAAAAACGGGTTTCAGGATGTTAAAACTTATATGAATACAACCATTATCGCCTTATTTTTTATCCGGAAAAACAAAGGGATAGCTGGCAAAATATGATATTGGTTTGCAAACAGTTTTAAACCTATATCTTCGCAAAAATTTTTTGAAATGCTGCCTAAATTCAAACGTGTTTTATTAAAACTGTCCGGTGAATCGCTGATGGGTGATAAAAATTTCGGGCTGGATAGCGATGTACTTTCAAGATATGCACAGGATATAAAAAGCATAACCGAACTGGGTGTGCAGGTGGCAATAGTAATTGGCGGAGGTAATATTTACCGTGGCATGAATGAAAGTGAAACAGGCATTGAAAGGGCACATGGTGATTATATGGGCATGCTGGCTACGGTAATCAATGGCATGGCATTACAGGCCGGGCTTGAAAAGGCTGGTGTATATACAAGATTGCAAAGCGCTATTAAAATGGAACAGATTGCTGAACCATACATACGCCGCCGTGCCATGAGGCATTTGGAAAAAGGCCGTGTGGTAATATTTGGCGCTGGCACTGGCAATCCATATTTTACTACCGATACTGCAGGTTCATTAAGAGCCATCGAAATAAAAGCGGAAGTAATTTTGAAAGGCACAAGGGTTGATGGCATCTACACTGCCGATCCTGAAAAAGATCCTTCTGCAAAAAAGTACTCTCAAATCACCTTTAATGAATGCATCAGCAAAAACCTGAAGGTGATGGACATGACTGCTTTTACCCTTTGCATGGAAAATGAATTACCAATTATTGTGTTTGACATGAATACACCAGGTAATTTATTAAAAGTGGTGACAGGGGAAAAAGTGGGCACGTTGGTAAAAGGATAAACTTTTTGGGGCTATTGGTTTTAGTTACACTTTCTCACTCAACTCAAGCCAACGCATTTCTTTTCTATCAATCATTTCAATCAGTTCTCCAACTCTTGCGGCTGATTTTTGTAATTCGTCATACGACAAATTACCGGCAGCCATTTTTGCTTCCAGTGTTTCTTTTTCCTTTTGTAAGGCAGGTAGTTCTTTTTCTAAGTTTTCAAATTCAAATTTTTCTTTGAAAGAAAGTTTTTGAGTGCTGTTATTTAAAGTTGATTGTGGCTTTGCAGGTTTTGCCGCTGTTTCTTCTTTTTCCTTTGATTCGATAAAAGAACCAGTGAGTGTATTATTTTTTAGTTGCTCTCTGTATTGTGTATAGTTGCCCGGGAAGTCTCTTATCATTCCATCTCCTTCAAAAGCAAAAAGATGATCAACCAGCCTGTCCATAAAATACCTGTCGTGGCTTACAATTAAAATACAACCTGGAAAGTCCATTAAAAATTCTTCCAGCGTTCGTAATGTTTGCAAATCCAAATCGTTGGTAGGTTCATCAAGAATTAAAAAATTGGGATTTACAAATAACACACTTAATAAATGCAGCCTTCTTTTTTCTCCACCGCTCAGTTTGCTTAAAGGAGTGTATTGCTGCTCTGCACTAAACCCAAATTTCTCCATAAACTGGCTGGCGCTTATTTTACTGCCATCTGCCAATGGAAAAAACTCAGCAAAATCCTTTACATACTCTATCGCCCTTTTATCTTCTTTGTACTTTAATCCCTCCTGGTCAAAGTTGCCAAACACCACTGTATCACCATGGTTTATTTTTCCGCTATCTGGTGCTTCCTGTTGCAAAGCAATTTTTAGAAAGGTTGATTTGCCTGCGCCATTTTTTCCTACAATGCCAATGCGTTCGCCTCTTTTAAAAGTGTAATCAAACCCTTTTATTAAGACTTTATCGCCATAAGCTTTGTTTACTTTTTTCATCTCCAAAATCTTTCCGCCAAGCCTTGTCATCTTCACCTGCAGGCTTACTTCCAGTTCTTCTTTTTTCTGGCTTACTCTTTCTTCCACTGCAGCAAAAGCATCCTGCCTCGATTTTGATTTGGTAGTTCTTGCTTTTGGCTGCTTCCGCATCCACTCCAGTTCTTTCCTGAAAATGTTTTTATCTTTTTGCAATTCACTTGCCTGCACTTCCTGCCGCAGGCTTTTTTGTTCCAAAAAATAATCATAGTCGCCACGATACTCATATACTTTGCCTTCATCAATTTCAATTATCTCATTACAAACAGCATCTAAAAAGTAGCGGTCGTGTGTTACCAGCAACAAAGTAATTTTTTGTGCACTTAAAAAATCTTCCAGCCATTCAATCATACTTACATCGAGATGGTTGGTGGGTTCATCCAAAATCAATAAACATTTGCCTTCATGTATTTGCGCCTCTATCAATGCCTGTGCAAGTGCTACTCTTTTGCGTTGGCCACCGCTTAAATTTTTAACCGGTTCATTCAAATGGTGCAAATTGAGTTTTCCTAAAATCTGCTGCAGTTCATTTTCAAAATTCCATGCATTGTGTTCGTCCAGCCTTCCCATTAGTTCTGTCAGGTGTTCCACATTATCTGTTCCTGTTTCCAAAAACATTTCATAATCCTTTACCACTTTTACCACGGGATTATCAAGACGGAGGATATTATCCCAAATACTTTTTTCTTCATCAAAAGCTGTTTCCTGCTGCAGCATTATCACTTTTACTTCTTTTCGTACCCAAATTGTACCGCTGTCAGCAGTATCAAGCCCGGCAATAATTTTTAATAAAGTTGATTTGCCGCTGCCATTCCTTGCCACCAGAGAAATTTTATCCCCTTCTTCTATATGAAAACTGATGTCTTTAAAAAGCGTTCTTATCCCAAACGACTTGCTGATATTTTCTATTGAAGCATAATGCATGGCGCAAAGGTAGCGGCAGGGCAACAAAAAGCCGCTGCGTTCTGTATTAATAATTGATATTATAAAAAGGAGTGGTTTGCTTCCGGCACAATCCTGTCGCAATAACAATATCCGTTCAATTTCTGAGAAAAGATTTTATTTAACTTTATTTGCAAATATGAAAAAACTATCAATATACGTTTTGCTTATACTGTTTCCTGGTTTTATAAATGCACAGTTGCAGCCTGCAAAAAAGTACCAATTAGTATGGAGTGATGAATTTAATTATACCGGGCTGCCCGACAGTACCAAATGGAATTATGACGTTGGCGGCGAGGGGTGGGGCAATCATGAACTGGAATATTATACTGCTAACAGGCTGGAAAATGCCCGTGTGGAAAATGGCAAACTTATCATTGAAGCAAGAAAAGAAGAATGGCAGGGTATGCATTATACTTCTGCAAGATTAGTAACCAGCAACAGAGCCGCCTGGCAATATGGAAAGATTGAAGTGAAAGCTAAAATTCCAAAAGGGCGTGGCACCTGGCCTGCTATATGGACACTGGCAGACAGTATAAAAGCCTGGCCCGATGATGGCGAATTAGATATAATGGAACATGTAGGCTATAACCAGGGAACCATACACGGCACTATTCATTGCAAAAAATACAATCATACCATCAACACTCAAAAAGGTGATACCATAAAAGTTGCTGACTGCTCAGACAATTTTCATGTGTATGCTATTGAATGGGATAAAGACAGCATTGGCATTTCTGTAGATAACAATATTTACTTCCGCTTTGCAAATGAGCATACAGGATATGAGGCCTGGCCATTTGACAATAAAATGTTTTTGTTGCTGAACATTGCTGTTGGAGGTGACTGGGGCGGTTCAAAAGGTATTGATGAAACTATTTTTCCTGTGAAGATGGAAGTAGATTATGTGAGGGTGTACCAGGAAAAAAAATAATTGGTTTACTCATATTTTAATCCTGCCGGCAAAAACAATTCTCCTTTGTTATAGATATCTATATAAATTGTAATTGTGTCTTTCGTGTTTGCTGTGATGAAAACATATTTATCCAGCATTCCTAATTTACCGCTTAGCGGCATACCGGTTGTTTTGTCTTTAATTTGAATAATAGGTTTTTGATACGCCGAATAACTGGTTGACGAACGGGATAAAAGCGTTAGCGCCTGGTTATCGTTTGTTTTTAAACCTGCCAAAAACCGGTGTGTGTATTGAATACTTTTTGCCTGGTTACCTTTTTTAAGTTTGATTGGGTTGCCTGTAGTATAGCCAAACGTACTGTCAGTACTCTGCTGCAGTTTTGTAAAATCGTTTTGAGCATATATACTTTTAGTACAAAAAATCAATGCTGTAAACAGCAGGATATACCAAGCAATAGAGAAAATATATTTCATAAAAGATGTCTCTTTTAATGTGATGCCGCTAACCCTTAATGCAGTACCGTTAAATTAAATCCTGAATTTACATTTAATGTTGCACCCGGTTTTACTACTAACCTGTCAATGGTAACATTAGAATTTATAACTACAGTACCGCTATAAATTGTTACACTGGCAGATGGTGTTGGCAACATATTACAAGACCAGTTTGCCGGGTTCTCCCAGGTATTGTCAACAGCACCCATCCATACAAATACAGAGTCGTTTGCAATGGCAACATCGGTTGTTGCTGCAGTACTTACACATGGGTCTGAGGAATTGATGCGATAGGTAACTATATAATTACCTGCCGTTGATGCTGCAATATTTATGTTTCCTGAAATACTGTCAATACTTAAACCTGGCAAATCTGCACTAAACCTTCCTCCCGGCGCACCATTAATAGTGGGTATTGCTGTGCCTCCTTGTGTAATGCAATAAGCTTTTTGTGAATAATTGATCCCTGTATTCGATCCGGCACCTGTTACTGTAATAGTATCTGCCCCAAAAATATCCTGGCCAGGGTTGTCAAGCCTGTCATACACCGACTTTACAATATAAGTACCGGCACTTACACAAGCATTATTGAATGTAACTGTAAAATTTCCATTTCCATCAGGGTTTGTGTTACCCAATGATAAAAACTCCCCGGATGATTTATACAGTTCTACTCTTTTAAGTACCGATGCTCCTGCATTTGGTACAAAGCGCCAGGTTTCATTCATTGACAAACCACCCCATCTTGGTTCTGTAAAGGGTAACCGCCCCGGCGCCATTATTCCTTTGTTCCTTTCATAATTCTGCATACCAATCATAGCTGCACCACTATTCCAGCTGGAACATATTTCTCTTTCAAACAGGTTTACATCCACTATACCCAGGCCTTCATATAATGTAACCTGGTATGTATTGTTAATCTTATTTGAGCATACTTGTGAGTAACAAGGTATTTTATTAAAAGAGGTAGTAAACCTTCTATTACCTGCGGTACCGGTTATATCATATTTTATTTGCCTTGTGGGGGAAGTGGTGCCGTTTTGAATATCCACATCATGAAAAGCGCCCATTATCATAGCCTTGTCATAATTTAAACTTGGTAAGCTGCTATCAATTGGGGTTATAGCCCAATGTGCATATCCGCCAGCAGTGGTAGCGTCAAAACTCACTGCGCCATTTGCATTTATCGTAAGGGCATCATAATATTCTTCAAAAAATGGGAAAACAAAAGGTAGTACGATTAACTGTGAATAAATATCGTCGTTTACAATATTGCCGGAAGTTCCTGGTGCAGCCGGTGATACGGCTGGCTGAAAATAATTTGTTTTATAAACCCGGTAATCGTTGGCAAATGCCCTGATATCAGGAACTGTAGCAGTTAGCGTAATACAGTTTTGCCCACAGGGAAGAGCGGTGTCTTTTAATGTTGAAAAAGAAAATGCAACAGAGGGAAGCTGTGCTTTTACAGTATTCAATAAAACACAACAAAGAAGAACAGGAACCAATTTCATAACTATTAGCTTTGGTGGGATAGCCCAAAAATAATAAAAAAAGCCGGGCCTCTTTCAGTACCAACTTTTAAGTTTTAATCGTTTCATCAAAGCAGAGTTTAATACTTACCGCTTTGATAAAAGCCCAATAAAGGTATTCCGTAAAAGTGTGCGACGCCAATGAAGTACAACAAAGCTTTTCAGCCGGGTTCAAAAAAAATTTGACATCGCTCAGGGCTACCGCTGTTCCAGCAAACAAAAACCATACGGTTCTAAAATCAAATGTTCATTATCAAAACCAACAGTATAAGTTTTATCCTGCCAGTAATCGTACAGTTCATTAGCAGTGGGGCCATGTTGCTTAAAGGCAGCCCATGAAAGATAAGCCGCTTCCTTGCTGAAGTTGAACACACAATAGAGCTTGGCATCATCCAGCGTGCGGAGATACCCAGCCACATAAATATTAAAAGGCGAAAGCCAGATGAGATTTTTATGATCGGCTACAACAGGCAGTTGCCTGCGGATGGAAATTAACTTTTGTATGCCGCTGAAAATTTTTGCTTCAATGGTGCCGGCTTCATCAATGCGTTTGTTCTTATCCCAGTTAATAACAGGGCGGTGCATCCAGCGGTTGTCGTAACTTTTGCCGGGGTCGTTTAAGTAAGAGTAATCATTTGTATAACCACATTCATCTCCATAAAACATCATGGGCACACCGCCGATAAAAAAACTATGTGCCTGCATCATCAGAATTTTCTTTATTGATAATTCAACAGCATTAGCATCATTATCATTCAAAGATTTTTCTAATCCACACAACGAAGCCAGTGAACCACTAATTCTTGCATCCTGTGTTTTGGGATTGACAGAAAACAATGCACCGGTAGCAGGTGAACCATTGGCTGCTCCGGAATAATAATCTTTTATAAACTTACGGTGCTGGTAAGGATTGTAACCGGCATGCTGTATCATGTAGTCATCATAACCAAGTCCAATATCATCGTGACAACGTGTGTATGTAATCCATGTGGTGCCATATGGTTTTTGCAAAATTTCATGCTGTGCAGCCAGCATCACTTTGGTATCGCCGGTGGCGAGTGCATCCCACTGCAGCGCCATATGTGTGGCATTATATGCAAAGTCGCACTCACGTGAAGTGTATAAACCGGTGCCAAAATATTTCATGATTTCTTTTGGCGCCACAATGGCTTCGCCCAATAACGCCATACCGGGTGTTGCCACCTGTACACATTGTTTTATCAGCCGCAGCAGTGTGTGTGCAAGCGGTAAGTTCTGACAGGTAGTTCCCATTTGTTTCCAGATAAATGCCGGTGCATCAATGCGGAGAATATCAACACCGAGGTTGGCATAGAAAAAAATATTGTCAAGCATATCAACAAACACTGCAGGGTTGGTAAAATTCAAATCCCATTGATAAGAATGAAACACCGTCATCACCCATTTTTTGCATTCTTCGTTCCAGGTAAAATTGCCGGGTGAGCTTTCAGGGAAAACTTCGGGCATGGCGGCATCGTAGCGGTCAGGTAATGTTCTGTCGGGAAACATGTAGAAGTAGTCCTGGTATTTTTTATCGCCAGCCTTTGCTTTTTTGGCCCACTCGTGATGGTGAGAAGTATGGTTGAGCACAATGTCAATCATCAAATACATCTTCTCCTTTTTCATCTGCTGCTGCAGCTTTTTTAAATCGCTTAATGTGCCAAAGCGTTCATCTACTTTCCTAAAGTCGCTTACAGCATAGCCGCCATCGCTTTCGCCTTCGGGACTTTGCATTACAGGCATGAGATGCAAGAAGTTTACGCCGAGTTTTTTAAAGTAGGCTAATTTATCCGGCATCTCCTTTAAGCTGCCGCAAAACCTGTCCACATACAAACTCATGCCGGTAATGTCATTGCTCAAAAACCAATTGCCCTGAATTTCCTTTTCAATATCAAGGTCTTTTTGTGCGTTTGTTCTTTTTTGATAGGCATCAATGATTGTATTGATAAGATTTGTGAACAAAGCCTTTCCCTGCGGATGATTTTGATACAACTGGTTGTATAAATAATATATGGATGCTGTATTGGCAACAAAACGGGTATAAAACAAATTGTCTTTGCCTGCAATGTCAACTTCCTTTTCCTGCAGGCATTTGTTGATGAGCTTATGTATTTGAGGATTGTACATTACCAATTATTTTTTTATTACGAAAGGGTTTTGCCACGAATTATAATTTGCCACAGATTACACTGATTAACACAAATCTGTTAATCAAAAATGCTATTGCTTAAATGTTTGAATGCTTCCATTGCTCCGAGATATTCACAGGTTCTTGCACCGGCTTTGTTGGCGTTTGTTACAATTTTTTGCCATTGTTGTTTTGAAACAAAAGACTGGCTACCTGCAAATATTTTATCCAGTTGGTATAATACAGCTCCAACAAATGCATCTCCTGCGCCAGTGGTATCAACAGGTTTTACAGGAATGCTTTGAATGATCTCTGTTTTGCCATCCATGCCAATCATTGTTCCGTCTTTACCAAGGGTGATAGTGAATACTGCTTTTGTTTTTTTCAATAAAGCGTTGGCTGCTGTTTCTAATGTTGTTTCGCCAGTGAGCAGCATAGCTTCTTCATCACTCACTTTAAAAAAATTGCAACGCTCTAAAAAATACCAGCTTTGATCAATGAATGTTTGGGTATTGTTTCTGAATAATAAGTGACGGTAGTTAGGATCGAAGCTTACAAAAATATTTTTCACCAATGCTTCCTGCAATAATCTTTTATAAGCTGCCTGTAAAGGACCGGGCAAAAATCCTGTGGCTGAACCAAAGTGAATGATAGACACATCGCTTAAATCAATTGCTTCAATATCTGCTTCACTTAATTGCCCATCAGCACCACGATTGAAATAGAAATCCCGTTCGCCATTTTCCATCAATGATACAAATGCAAACGTGGTGAAATGATTTACATCCTGCAGCATGTACTGTGTGCCTACACCAAAATCTTTCATCACATCCACCATGTGTTTACCAAACGGATCGATACCAACTTTAGCGCTTAACTCTACATTACCGCCAAGTGCTGCGATAGCTGCCGCCACATTGGTGGGAGCTCCGCCGGGTTTCTTTAAAAAATTTTCGCCATCACTTAATGCTTTGCCTTTATCGGTACAAATCATATCGATAAGTGCTTCGCCGATGCATAATATTTTACTCATACAATTTTAGTTTTAGCCACAGATTGCACAGATTAACGCAGATTTGTTTTCGTCATTAATACTTTGGTTAACTCAGCCACGAATGTTTCTTCGCTTTCATATTCCTTATTTCACATTTCTTATTCCTAATTTCTAATGTAATATTACTGTTGCTTTATCCATATCTTCCAAAGCAACGCCTTTTGTTTCTGGCATCATCTTCCACACAAACAATAACTGCAATACCATCATCACGGCAAAAAAGCCGAAGATGTAACTACCGCCAATACTGTTGGCAAAAAAAGTAAACGTTTGTGAAATTAATGCTGCAAATACCCAATGTGTTAAACAACCGAATGATGTGCCGGATGCCCTTACAGAATTAGGGAATATCTCTGAAAGAAAAACCCATATCACCGAACCTTGCCCAATAGCATGTGCAGCAATAAACATGAAAACAAATATGGTAATGCCGCCATGTATATATCCTGCAAACGCAAGTGACATCAATGTGAGCGAAACAATATAACCGATGGAACCTATAAACATTAATGTTCTTCTTCCGCTGCGGTCAATAAGGTACCAGCCAAGAACAGTAAATAAAAAATTAACAATGCCAATACCAGTGCTGGATAGAAAGGCGGCGCTTTTGCCCAGTCCTGCCATTTCAAAAACACGGGGAGCAAAATAAATAATGGCATTGATACCGGATAGCTGATTGAACAATGCCAATAAAAACGCCAGTAATAACGGCTTTGAAAATTTGCCGGAGAACAACGACTCCTTTTTTGGCTGCTTTGAATTTTTTATTTCATGAATTAATTCATCTGCATTGGCACCACTCATTTCAAAAATTCTTCTTGCGCCTGCATCATCATTTTTTTGCAATAATAACCAGCGTGGGCTTTCTGGTGTAAAAAACATCATCACAGAAAAAATTAAAGACGGTATGGCAATTAACCCAAGCATATAACGCCAGTCATTTTCTCCGCCAACACCCTGTAGTAAATAGTTAACCAGGTATGCCAGCAAAATTCCACTCACTACATTTATTTGAAATGCTATACCCATTTTGCCACGGTGCTGTGGCGGCGCAATTTCAGAAATGTAAACCGGCGCTACCACTGAAGAAGCTCCAATACTTAAACCACCTAAAAAACGAAATGCCATGAAAGTATATACATCATTTGCCAATGCACTGCCGAGGGCAGATACAAAAAAAACAACACCAATTAATATAAGCGTTTTCTTTCTTCCAAATATATTGGCAGGAACACCTCCGCCTGCCGCACCAATGATAGTACCATACAAAGCCATTGCTATTGCAGTGCCATGCATCCAGTCGCTGAGGTTCCAGAGTTTTTGTATACGCTGTTCTGCACCGGATATATTTGCTACATCCATACCAAATAACAAACCGCCCAAAGCAACTGTTATTGACCAGAGCACTAATTTTTTATTCATAGTATTTGATTGAACTCCAGCCTTTCTCCGTCCGGGCCAGTGATATTAAAATATTTGCAACCATTTTTCCAAAACGATAAGAATACTGGCTTCTCTTCCAAAACGGTAAAGTTGTTTTGTTTTAATTCTGAAAATGTTTTGTCAATATCATCCACATCAAAAGCAATATGATCTATATGGCCATTCTTTCTTTGTCTTATTTCCTGCAATTCATTTTCCGGCATTTGATACAACTCAATGATCATTTCATTTTGTTTCATCATAGCAACATTGCCTTTACCTCCATTGTATTCAAATGTTGTTGCCATTACATTTTTAAAACCTAACCTTTCATAAAATGCTTCTGATACTTTTATATCAGAAACAGGAACTCCAATGTGCTGAATATGATTAATTACCAGGTTCATTATTATAATTCAATCACGGTTGCTTCATAAGGCTTTAACTTTTCACTTGCTGATGAAGCATTGTAATTATTGATAAGCACTTTTCCTTTGCTTACATCCATTCCTGTTTTTACTGCCGCTTCTTTAGCAGTAAAATTCAGCAGTACTAAAAATTTCTTTCCATTCAATTCCCTTGTGTAAGCATACACATTGGGATTTTCTTTATCCAACAATGCATACTTTCCATATATCAACACAGGATTATCTTTTCTCAATTTTATCATTTTACGGAAATAATTAAGACAGCTGTTAGCGTCTTTATCCTGGCTGGCAACATTGATAGTTGTATAATTTGGATTTGTTTTCAACCAGGGTTTGCCGGTTGTAAATCCTGCATTGGCTGAACTGTCCCATTGAAAGGGTGTACGTCCATTGTCCCGGCAGCTAAACATAGTGTTTTGCATAAACTTCTTCAGGTCGCCACCATTTTTTTTCTGGTACTGGTATTCATTGAGCGTAGCCACATCATTATAATCTTCAATTGTAGAAAAATAAGCGTTGCTCATTCCCAACTCATCACCAAGATAGCAATACGGTGTGCCACGCATGCTTAAGATAAATGTGTTAAGCATTTTAGAAGACAATTCCCTGAAAGCAGGTTTATCACTTCCAAAACGGCTCACCATTCTTGCCTGGTCATGATTGGCAAGAAAAACTGCCATCCATCCTTTATCAGCAAAAGCACTATCCCATTTGGTAAATGTATTTTTTAAATGAAGAATGCTGTAGCCTTCGGGCTTGGCGATATCAACCCATTCAAAAGGATATGCCATATTCAGTTCTTTTCGGTCTTCATCCACCATGTTGTGTGCATCTTCCATTGTATTGCCGGTTCCTTCTGCCACCGTCATCACGTTGTATTTACTAAACACTTCCTGGTTCATTTCTTTTAAATAATCATGCAGGTGTGGGCCCATTGCATAATACTGCATAAAGTTTTTTTCAAATCCACTGGGGAAAGGAGGGAATGTGGTATCCTTTGCTGCAAAACCAAAAGCATCCAAACGAAAACCATCAACACCTTTATCAGCCCAAAACCTCATCATCTTATAAATCTCTTGTCGAAGCTTTGGATTTTCCCAATTGAGGTCAGGTTGTTTTCTTGAGAAGTAATGCAGGTAATATGCGTTGCTGAGTGAATCATATTTCCATGCATCATGGTTTACATCAAACAAGCTGTAGCGGTAATTTGGTTTGCCTCTTTCGGCATCCCACCAGTGATAATAATCCCTGTAAGGATTTGTTTTGGAGCTGCGGCTTTGTTTGAACCATTCATGTTCATCGCTGCTGTGGTTTACTACTATATCCATTACCAGTTTTATTCCACGATCATGCATGCCTTTCAGCATGTCATTAAAATCTTCCATCGTTCCAAAATCCTTCATAATATTTTGATAATCGCTTACATCATATCCATTGTCATCATTGGGAGAACTGTAAATAGGATTCAGCCACACTGCATCTACCCCTAAGCTTTTTATATAATCAAGTTTTGAAATGATGCCTTTTAAATCGCCAATGCCATCGCCATCGCTGTCTTTAAAACTTCGTGGATAGACTTGATACACTACTGCTTCTTTCCACCATTTTTTATCGGAAGAATCTTTTGATGCGGTTGGTTCAGTTTTTGTTTCGGAAGAATTGCAGGAACTAATTAATGATACAATAGCAAGCAAACAAGTTGCAGTATTTAGTATTTTTTTCATTGTCTTGTCTTTTTTTGCCCCTTTAGGGATTGGGATTAATGGCCACCCCCGGCCGGCATTTCTATTTCACCCGTTATTTTTTTTGCTTTTATCAATAATGTAAGCGCTGCAGCAATTAATAATAACACACCTGCAAACTGTATCGCTTTACTGCTGTCGTTGTGTAAATGATGTTTCATTATAAAACCAAAAGTGGTTGTTTGTATAAACATTGGAATTACAATCATCATATTGATGATGCCCATATACACGCCATATTTTTCTTTAGGAATATCACCTACCACCATTAAGTATGGAATACCCATCATGCTTGCCCAGCCAATACCAAATCCTGTAATGGCTACATAGAATAAATTCAACTGGTGTACCATTGAAAAAGCAATAAAGCCAATGCCTGCCAACAGCAGACAAATAAAGTGAACATACTTGGCCCCGATTTTTTTTGCAAAACCAACTAACAGAAAAGCAACTAAAAAAGTAACAATATTGTACCAGCCGTTGATGCCACCGGTTTCTGAAACTGCTTTTTCATATTTCTGATTATTGGCTTCAATGTTCTCAATCGCTGCAATATCATTATCAGCAACTGTTGAAGCAACTTTGTCTTTGTATGCTGTAAGCAATAAAGAAGCAGTTGCGTTGTTCTTAAAAATCTCTTCAGCGTTCAATTTATTTTCCTCTGCATACTTCTTTACTCGATCTTTAAATGATGCATAGTTTTTCATTTGTTCTTTTTCCTGTTCATTCAATTCTTTATAATGCCATCCAAAAGCATTTTCTGCAACAGCCTTTGACGAATTTTGCCAATAACAAAATAATGCATACCACTGGAACAAGTACACCAGCGCTAACATCCACATAATTTTAGGCATTGACTGTATAGCATGTACAATTTCAATAAAAGGCGACAACACACCCTGCAATGTTTTTATTACTGCATTGTTGCTGTTTTCATTTTTTATCAATGAATAAAGAAACGCAGCCCATACCAAACAAATAGGCAGCAACAGCAAACTCAACAAATCGTTGTTCAAAATATTTTTCAGTAGTAAATAAATAGCAACAGGTCCTGCCGCAATTACAAGCAATACAGTAACGATTTGTATAAAGGGGCTTGGCTTATTGCGATTGTATTCCTTTATTGCTTTTATCTCTTCCTCTGTTGGTGGTATCTCCGGGGTTTTCTTCATGCTCCACCACACTGTAGCTACAGAACAAAATGCGCCGAGAAAAAAAGAAGCAAATACCCATGTGGGCAGTTTGCCTGTTTTGCCAACAAAAATTAAAGGAAATGCCAGCAAAGAAAAATTAGCAAGCGTTTGTCCCAGCCCGGTAAAAAAACTTTGCGCCTGAAAACCGGTTGCCTGTTGAGATTTATCCAACTTATCAGCAACAAAAGCCCTGTATGGCTCCATTGCTGTATTGTTGCCAATGTCAAGAATCCATAACAAGCCTACTGCCATCCATAAGGCGCTGCTGAAAGGAAAAAAGAATAATGCAATGCTGCATAACACTGCCCCGATAAAAAAATAAGGTTTTCTTCTTCCCCAGTTATCACTCCATGTTTTATCGCTAAGCGTACCAATAATAGGTTGTATGATTAAACCTGTAAGCGGTCCGGCAAGATTTAATATTGGTATTTGGTCGGGACTTGCACCCAAAAAATCATATATAGGATTAACAGCGCTTTGCTGCAAACCAAAACTATACTGGATTCCAAAGAACCCAAGGTTCATATTAATGATTTGCCAAAAGGTAAGCCTTGGTTTGGTGAAGGACATAAGCAATCGTTTAGCTGGTGTTATCAAATTTACTCATTGCTGTTAATAATCAAAAGCGCAACCGTTTGAAGTGGAAAAGAAATAAAGCAAAACGCTGTATCCATTGTGCAAGTACAATGCTGGTAAAAGAAAGGTATTTTATCAGGCGTTTGTTAATTTGCTTATATCAATCTTTTTCATCTGCATCAAGGCCTGTACTGCACGCTGCCCGTTAGCAGGGTTTGACAAAAGGCTTCCGATATTAGAAGGTATAATCTGCCAGCTTACACCATATTTGTCTTTTAGCCAGCCACACATACTTTCCTCGCCGCCGTTAGCAATAAGGCATTCCCAGTAATGGTCTATTTCTTCCTGTGTATCGCAATCAACACATAAGGACATGCCTTCGCTGAAAGTAAAAGCATGCGGCATGCTACTGTCCATTGCTACAAACAACTGGTTGTTTAATAAAAAACGGCCATGCTTTATTGTTCCTTCCACATCACCTTCGCCTTTTTCGTAGCGGCTGATACTTTCAATAGATGAATTGGGAAAAAGAGAGGTATAAAAATTAATTGCTTCTTCCGCTTTACCAGCAACAGATTGTGTAAACATTAACGCAGGTGTAATTTTTTGTTCCATTAGGCCGGGCTTCGCCAGCATCAGTTGCCAGGATATACCAAACTTATCCTGCAGCCATCCATACTTATCACTCCATGGATATTTATTCAGTGGCATCATTACTTTGCCCCCATCACTTAATTTATCCCAGGCATCTTCTACAGCTTTGTCATTAGTAAAAGTTACAAACAAAGAAATGGAAGGGTTTGGTGTAAACATGGGGCCGCCATTGAGCAACATAATTTTACATCCTGAAACTTCCAGCATTACCACCATCCCGTTATCAGCGGTAATTTTTGTATTTCCGAATGCTTTGCTGTACAAATCAGCAGCCTCTTTGCCTGTTCCGTTTTGCCAGAGGCAGGGGAATAATTTATTTTTCATTATTATTATTTTATAATTAGTTGTTACAATTTTTCATTACAATTCAGCATCCAGTTGATGCCGTACTTGTCTGTAAAGCTTCCAAAGTAGGCTCCCCAAAACATATCCTGTAAAGGCATGCTTATTTTTCCTCCCACAGATAAAGCATTAAATAAACGTTCGGTTTCCTTTCTTGTGTCTGGTTCAAGATTGATATGTGTATTGTTTCCTGCAATAACAGTAAAACCCATTGTTTCCGGTGCATCGGTAGCCATTATCACATGCCCGCCAGTGATTGGCAGTTCAATGTGCATCACTAAGTTTTTATCTGACTCTGGCATGGGTGGCATTCCTTCCATTGGCGGCATATCGCCAAAGCGGTTGATGCCGCCCGTAAATTCACCGCCAAATACAGATTGATAAAATTTAAAAGCTTCCTCCGTGTTACGGGGAAAATTCAGGTATGTGCTTACTCTTGCCATAGCGTTTGTATTATGGTGAATTAATTTTTATGATGTAAAAATATATCCATGGTTCCAGCTATGCAATGTATTGCTACATCAAATAAATGGGATTTTGCGACAGGATATTTAATTGCAGTAGCCGTAATAAATTTATTACTGGCTTAATAATTTTTTCAATGCCAGGTACACACCATTTGTCCAGCCAAAGCCATCCTGTCCGGGATATTCCCCACCGCCAGCCAATTGAGAAATATCTTCCACATTGTATTTCTCCATCATCTTACCTGTAGCAGCAAATACTTTATCATTAAGTGCAAGCCAGTGTTGTGCAATAGTTGTTGCCAGTGAATGATGATTATAATTTTTCAAACCAATTATTGTCATCCATTGCAGCGGCGCCCAGCCGTTGGGGGCATCCCACTGCTGCCCTGTATTTTTTAAAGTAGTTACTACACCACCCGGTTTTAAAAATTTTGCTTGTATAATTTCTGCAATAAAATCAGCCTGCTGCTGTGTAGCAATTGAAAAGAAAAGTGGTGCTACACCACCCAAAGTAATTTCTTCTTTCTGTATACCTGCAACAAAATCATAGTCAACATAAAAACCGTTTACCTCATTCCAGCAGTATTTTTGAATAGCCTGTTTTCTTTTATCTGCCAAAGCTTTGTAGTGATTACTTATACTTTCATCATTGTTTGTTGCATATGCTTCCGCAATAGTATTTTCTAAGTTGTACAGCAAACAGTTCAAGTCAACAGGAATTATGTCAGCAGTATGAATAGTTGAAAAAGATTTACCATCTTTAAACCAACGGCTGCTGTAGTCCCACCCGCTTTCAGCACCAGCACGCAAATGTTTATACAATGTTTCCGGCTGTTGTGAAGATTGGTGTGTTAGCTCCACATCTTCCTTGTATGATTCAGGCCTGGCCGTTTCGAATGCATCACAATAGCGGTTCAGCACTTCGCCATCTTTCATTCTTACTACATGGTATGCTGCATTGATTATTTCATTTAATCCATCAGCATCTTTCATCCAGTATAGGTATTCCGCTTCAAGGGTTGGTAAATATGCTGTCAAAATATTTTTTCCTTTTATTTCCGCCAACATCTGTACCATCAAGGAAAAAAAAGGTGGTTGGCTGCGGCCTAAATAATAAGTGCGGTTGCCATTGGGAATAAAACCAACCGTTTTTATCAAGTGTGAAAAATTACCCACCATATTTTCAATCATATCATACTTACGGGCAGCCTTTAACCCAAGCATAGTAAAATAACTATCCCAGTAATACACTTCTCCAAACCTGCCTCCAGGTACAATGTATGCATTAGGCAAAGGAACAAGAGATCCTCTTTTTTCATCCGGCTCACGGGTAAGTACAGCCCAAAGGCTATTAATGTGGTTTGCCGTAGTGGCATCCGCTGCTGTTTTATAATCCCCGGCAAATACTTTTGGCAATTCAAAATACTCTCGTACAAAATCTCTCAGCTTAAAACCAGCTTTATCTTTTTGCTGTAAATATTTCTCAAGGATTGTTTCCGTATTTTCTTTCGGTATGCAATCCACAAAAATTTTTCCGTCAGCAAATATTTGCTGCATCTGCACATCGGCAAACAATGGCTCCAGTTCAAATATTTCTTTATGTGGCATAGTGAATGATTAGTGGCCGCCGCCAGTAAACTTTACATTGGTGTTGCCGGCTTTCAATTGTAATCTTTTGAAAATAAAAAGCAGGATTACCAACATTGCGATAGGCGCCAATGAAAAGTAAAATGCTGTTTGTCCTCCATATGCATCAAAAATATGCCCGGTAATAATGGAGCCCGTTGTACCGCCTAAGGCAGAAAACACTACAATCAAGCCGGACATAGCTGGGTGCCTGTGTGCAGGCAAGTTGCTAAGTATAACAGAATTGATGGCTGGATAAATGGGCGCCAGGAACAACCCAATTAATGGAAATAAATATGCTACCATTGGTACATCTGCCAAGCTATTAATGGCATTACCTGAAATACTTTTTGTAAGTGGCACCGTTACTAATACGATAACACCTGCTGCCAACAAGCAAAACAATAACACATACAGCCAGTCAATCTTTCGTAGTACCACACCAGCCAGAAACCTGCCGAGGGCAATAGAGGCTGATAATATGCTTGCCATTTGTATGCTTAGGCTGGTTGATAATTTCAACACATCTTTATTAAATGTAGGCAGCCAGCTCATAATGCTTTGTTCAATCAGCACATAAAAAAAAGCACAGAATATAAATACCAGCACCAATGGTATCACAATCAATTTCATCATATCAGTAAAATCTTCTGCAGAACTTTTTCCTGCTTCGGCTTTTTGTATTGAAGATTCGTCAAGTTTTGTAGAAAACAATAACAGAAATGCCAGTATTGCCAGTCCACCCAATACATAATAAGCATTGAACCATTCGGTTGACTTGGGGTTACTGTCATCAACAAAATAGCCAAAGAAAAAATTACCACATAAAATTCCTACCATAAAAAACGACTCCAGGAAGCTCATCAGGCTCAGGTGTTCTTTATCATTTTTTGTAACCAAAGTAATGGTTGAAAACACTGTTACTTTTACTAATGCAAAACCTATTCCCACACAGGCAAAAAGCAATTTGGTTCCGGGAAAACTTTTGATGGCGGGCATCATCATACATATAATTGATACAAGTGCTAATGATATCAGCATGGTTCTTTTATAACCAATCCTGGCTACTTGTGATGCAATGATGAATGAAGTAATTGCAATGCTTAAGTCTTTAAAAGCTTCCAGCACGCTTGCTGCACCTTTGGAAATATCAAAATTGTTTTGCACCTGCAGTATCACAGTGCCCACGCTGTTAAGCAGAATGGCAAATACAAAATAATTTAGAAACAGGGAAAGTTTTATCCTGAAGTTTGACATAGCAAGCGTATAAATGATGAGTATCAAATATACCTGTATGCTTTTTAAAAAACAAGGTATTACTTATAAAGAGCCGCCATTTACAATTACTGATTCCACTATAACGTTTTCGGGAACGTTTTCTGACCGCAGCCTTGCCAGCATTTGCATAAAGGCAAGCTTGCCCAGTTTGTTGCCGCTGGTTTCTACATAGGTTACTTCCGGGTTGAACATAGTAGGTATAAACCCATTGCTGATGCCAATAACTGAAACATCCTGCGGCACTTTTAATTTTAATTGATGTATGGCTTTCATCACACCGATTAAAATTAAATCGCCCATGCAAAAAATTGTATCCGGTGGTTTAGCGGAAGTAAGCGCTGCAATAGCTGCTTCCTTTGAAGGCCCGGGATTTTCTGTTGCTTCAACTGTCACCTTTGTTTTAGGCGCCTTTGCTTTAAAAATATTTTGAAATGTTTCTCTCCTGATTTTTGAAATACTCAGGTGCGGATGGCCAAAAAGCGCCAGCACATTTTTCTTCTTTTTTTCGATGATGGCTTCAGCTGCCATCCTTGCCGCCGCTTCATCTGCAAGGCATACGGTGTAGAAACCTTTCTCCTCTGGCACCCTGTCAATAAATACCACCGGTACTTCCAGTTCTTCCATTTTTCTAAATGGAGATAAATCATCTGTTTCCACACTCAATGCCACAAACAATCCCATAATCATATGCTGCCTGAAATACTGAAGGCAGGCTGTTTCATTTTCCACTTTATCACCGCTCTGCATTATCAGCAAGGAGTAGCCATGTTTCCTTGCTTCTTCTTCCACCGCCGCAATAAACGAATCGTAAAAAAAATTATTGATGGTGGGCACCAGCACTCCAATAACATTGCTTTTACGGGTACGCAACTGCACTGCATAGCTATTTGGTTCATACTCCATTGCAGCAGCCAGGTCTTTTACTTTTTTTCGTGTGCTCTCTGAAATATCAGGATGATCTTTTAAAGCCCGGGAAACTGTGGAAATACTAAGCCCAAGTGTTTGGGAAAGTTTTTTCAGAGTGCTTTTCTGCATCGTTAAGAATATGGATGGTTAGTAGTGGTATTGGCAAATATAATTTTTATGTGCCACACTGCTGCGATATATTATTTGTACACTTGTCTCAATGCCAAATACACCCCGTTTGTCCATCCAAAACCATCTTGTGCAGGATACTCTCCACCGCCTGCTTCTTTGCTCAAGTCATCCACATTGTATTTTTCCATTAGCTTGCCGGTATTAGCGTATGTTTTTTCTACCAATGTCATCCAGCGCTGTGCAATTGTTTTTGCCAATTTGGTGTGGTCATAATTTTTAAACCCATTCACAGCTATCCATTGCATTGGCGCCCATCCGTTTGGCGCATCCCATTGCTGACCTGTGTTGTTAACTGTTGTAACAATGCCTCCGTCTTTTAATAGTG
This sequence comes from uncultured Ferruginibacter sp., assembly GCA_964494815.1. Classification (GTDB taxonomy): domain Bacteria; phylum Bacteroidota; class Bacteroidia; order Chitinophagales; family Chitinophagaceae; genus Ferruginibacter. Next base: position 27,764 of record CAZBTD010000026.1, read on the forward strand.
TCGATTCAATTGTTTTTTTAACAGCTGTTGCCTGTACAGGCGTAGCAATTTTTACAAACAGAGGAAACAAGCCGGCAGTGGTAATATTTTCTGTTTGGCTGCCTATTGTAAAGTTGTTATCAAAGAAAAATCCTTTCTCCTCATTCCAGCAATACTTCAGGATTGCTTTTTTTCTTATAGCTGCTTTTTGTGTGTACTGTTGCGCCAATTTAATTTTCTTATTTAGCTGCAATGCTTTTGCAATAGTAATTTCCATTTTATACAACAGGCAATTCAGATCAACAGGAACAATTTTAGTTGTTTGAATGGTTGATAATTTATTTGCATCCACCAACCAGCGGCTGCTGAAATCCCAGCCGCTTTCGGCAGCAGCCCGTAAATCCCTGCAGGCTTCTTCTCTTTTTTTATCCAGTATTTCTTTTAATTTTTCTTCCGATGAAACTTTAATAAGCATTGCCAGTTCCTGTGCGGCGATATCGGCTGTTTCAAAATCTTCTTTATAGCTCTCTGGCCTGGGTGTATTTTTTTCATCCCAATACCGGTTGAGTATTTCCCCATCTTTCATTCTTACTACATGCTTAACCGCTTCACCTTCTTTTACAGAATCAATCCCTTCCATCCAGTAACTATATTCTTTTATCATAGAGGGAAGGTACTTTTTATAAACACTGTTGCCTTTTATTCCAGCAAGCATTTCCACCATCATACAAAAAAATGGCGGCTGGCTGCGGCTTAAATAATAAGTACGGTTGCCATTAGGTATATGGCCAAAATTATAAATGAGGTAATCAAAATTCTTCACCATGTTTTCAATCAACGCTGTTTCGCCGCTTGCTTTTAAACCCAACATGGTAAAATAACTATCCCAATAATATACTTCCCTAAACCTGCCGCCGGGTATAACATACGGATAAGGCAGTGCTAAAAGAGACATTCCGTTTGCATCTTTTCCTTCCCATCGTGGTGATACATCAGCATCTCTCCTTAATACACTCCACAAATTTTTTATGTGCATTACCACATCTTTTTCCTGCTGTATGTAATTTAATTGTGGCAGTGCAGGTGGCATGTTAAAATTATCTTCCACAAATTTTTTCAAATCCATTTTCGGCCCTTTCATCATGCCATAGTCATACATAATGTCTGCTACTTTTCTTTTAGGTATGCAATCCACGAAAGTTTTTCCATCGGGAAATATCTGTTGCAGTTGCACATCTTTGAAAAGCTGACCATAGATTTTGTCAGGCGTTGGATATTTTTTTTGCTGAGCCACCATAGACAGTGACATTAAACAACAGCAGGCAATAAGTAAATTTTTCATACAATAAATCTACAGTAAAACAAACAAGGTAACCTTTTTGGATTGTTAATATTCCTAATAAAAAAGCGCCGCAATTCTTTGCAGCGCTTTAAACATAAAACTAAATTTATAATAGAATAATATTTTTTAAAATGAGCCCCGTAAAGAATTACAGCGCCTCTACCTAAAACATAAAACTATCTTTACTGCCAAATGGCAAATACAATTTTATTCTGCTCCGTCATTTTGTGCTCTCGTTACAGCATAGCCGCCAACATTTTTACCAACAGTTAACCCAACTTCACAATCGCTGCGATAGTGTATGCCTCCATACATTCTTGATATGGATGCTTCTTTTGCCATTGCATCATACGCCATTGCTTTTTCAGGAATGATATGCCCCAATATAGTTGCGGCAGCAGCACTGAATGTTGAGTGCCCTGAAATGTATGATGGAAAATTTGGCAACCCTGTTGTTGTTTTAATTCTTGGATCAACTTGCGAAGGCCTTGGATTAAAATATTTATACTTGGTGGCCCAGCAAACAATAGCTGCATCCATCATGCTCATATTAAGCAAAGCCATATTTCTTGCCCAGCGTACTTCGCTAAAATTTTTTGTCATAAAATCTTCGGCGGCTATCGCATTCCAGTGACCGGGTGGTGTATAAGTGGCTACCCCATCGGCCCAAAAATGTACAATCCTTGTTTGCTCTCTTGTAGGGTTTTTCACAAAATTGTAAACCTCTTCTGTTTCTTTTTTAAACTGGTCGCTGCCAGTTAATGGTGGTGGGCCTGGTATAAGCGATACAGTAGTTAATGAATCAAATAGAAATGCTTTTACTTTCCCAAATGCTGGTAACATTGGTGGACGTGCTGGGGTTTCCATACTTATCCATGCAACTTCACCTCTTGTTTCACAATCTGTTTTCAATTGATCCCACAGGGTTTGGTTACCAGCTGCAGCACCAGCTCTGTCAGCTCTTCCTCTGGCAACAAATTTTACTGCAACGGCTTTACCTAATGCTTCTCCTGCTTCAAGGTCGCTGCGTACATTGGCGCCCATGATAATCCTTGCTCGTTTATGTTCTTCAATTTTTTGTTGTATAAAATCCTGGTCGCCGGGAAATAAAAGCTTCATCAATTCTCCAACAGAACCTGCAACAGCAGCATCTTCAGAAGGATAAGAATACAAAGCTGATTTTGGTATAAGTGAGGTTACAGTAGAATCAACATTGTAAGGAGCCTTGCGGCGATACAATTTTTTGTAATGATATGCAGTTACCAACGCATCATATTGTGCAGCGGCAATATAAGCGTAAGCTCTTGCAGCATATGGCGGATTGGCAAATGGGAATTGTGGATATGCCAAAGGATTATTGGCGCTTGGAAAAGGATAAGTACCATCAGCATTTTGATAAGGTGGTAAATTATGCTTTGCCACCAGTTCTCTTAAAATTTCATTCCACCTCAACACAGCACCGGCACTCCAGTATTTTACAATACGTTTTTCTTCATCACTCATATTTGCCTGGAAAGCTTTTATTTCATTTACCTGTGCAATGTAGTCTGGAGTTCCAGTAGCTCCTGGTGCAGCTACCACTATATCTGTTGGCGCTGCCAGCAATACAGGTTTCCATTCGCCTGCATTGCTGTCGATATTGGCAGGTGAAAGCGCTTGTATATCGTCTGTGCGGCCTATTACTTCTTTGCTGCATGAGCTTATAACTACAGCAATTGCTGATGCGGCGATTATTAAAATTGGAAATATTTTTTTCATGGTTCTTATTTTTTATCAGGTTCCGTTTTGGTAGATGATGTAGCTTTTGTCTTTGTCCCAAATTCAATTATGTAAAATATGCTTCCGTAGTAAGTGGTGTTTTGTCCCACATTTCTTCCTGCCACGGTAGTATTGCCGCCAGCCACAATTGACAAAGCATGATCGTTTGTAACAACATACTTCACATTTACGCCGGCAGTAGTTGCATTCATTCTGTTGCTGGGAAAAGGCATATTGTTTCTTGTAATATCAAAGCCGCCTAGCGTAGTCCATTTATTAACTACTGCTTCAGCAATTAATTTACTGCTCCGGTAACCAGCACGGAAATTGAAATTAGAAGCATCAGGCATTTCTACTTCGTTGCTTAAAATAAGATGGTCGGTATAATAAGAGGTGCGATCAATTGTAATATTATCTCTTGCTACATAAGTGCCTGACACGGTAGCAAAAATGTTATTCCACTCATAATCGAGCATTAACCTTGCTGAAGCTGTTTTACTTCTTAAACCGATTGACAACGGAAGAAAATCGGCAACATAATTGGTTAGCGGAATAGATATGCCGCCGATGGTATATAAAGAAAATGTACCTGGACCAATTTGTTTTTCAATAGGCATCCATTTTACAAACAGGTTCAAATCCTGTACTCCTTTCATACTATGCAATGTGCCTGCAGATGTCTTTGTCTGAATGTAAGGCACACCAAAAAGTACATTTAGTTTATCACTTACACCATATGCACCCATTAATGAAATTGCTTGTGTGGAAACTTTTCCAAGGTTTTGATTATCCCTTTTCAATGTTCCTTCCCAGTAATTTTTCCAACTACTGTAGCTATACATTGGGCCAATACAAAGCTGGCCCTTGCCCATCATAATCGCATCCATATCTGTTTGTGCTTTTGCAGCAGGTGCTGTCAGCAAAATGCAACAGATAAGAAATAATTTTACTTGTGTTATCATTGTTTCCCTGCAAGTTTTAGTTTTTTTGAATGTTAGTTTTTTTCAAGCTTTAATTTACCCACAATAAAGCTGCCCACTTTTTTCCCATACTCTGTACTTACAATACAACTTGGATGAAAGTGTATACCGCCATAAAACCGGGCCCAGTTATTTTCATCTGCTGCCTGGCGAAATGATGTAAAGCTTCTGTTAGCAATACCAAATTCCAGTTCGCTGGTATCAGTATAAGAAAAATTATCGCCAAACATTTTTGTCAATGCTTCTGCTGAAGCAGAGCTAACGGTGCTGTGGCCGCAGGTGTATTCAGGAAATGGGGGTGTTTGCAAATAAGGCCTCCATTCCGGGTCCATGTATTTATTAATAACAGTTTCCGGCCTTACCATATTGCTGCGAAACTTTTCGTCCCAGCATTGGATAAATGCATCAAACATGGCAATAGATGTAAGTGTATAAGCGGCTACTGTTTTACGAAAGCTAGCTTTTGATTTTTGTGCAGCAATACCTACAATATTCATCCAGTGGCCCGGTGGTGAGAATTTTTTTGTGATGAACATTACATGTCCTGCAACATTTAGTTTGCCTCCAAGGTCATCCCAAAATTCTGCTATATGCTTTTGTTCATCCGTTAAGCTGTCTCCGGCAGTTTTACTTGCCATTACCTGCTTATAATATTCACTGTTTTTATCCTTCATATTAAAAGGGATAGGGCGTGGAGGTGTAAACTGTGATGCACTATCCATCACTATTGGTCTTATATCGTTCCAATGCGGTTCTATTGCACTGGCATAAGCTGGTGGAGTAGGTACCCAGCGGCCGGGAGTATCTATAACTGTATAGCGGGGAGCACTTCTTGTTTGTGCATAATTATCTTTTTTACTCCATGCTAAAACAGATTTCCCTACCGTATCAGCATACGCCAACGTATTATCAAACATATCATCCGGCATTCCTTCATCTTTCGCTGCTTTCTTTAAACTGTCAACATATTCCTTCATACTGCCTTCCGGAAAAGTTACCGCTTCGCCTACCTTGCAAAATGCAAGCAATGAAGCAAACTCGTAATCAATTTTTTTTGTTGTGTCTGGCTTTGGCAGTGCAGAAAGCCCATTAATTTGCCCTGCCAGCGAATAATATTCATTGGGATAGCCGCCGGCAATACATTCATACGCAGCAATATTTGCGTACGCATAATTACGGCTGGCTACAATGGGCGTAAAGCCTACATGCTTCACCACTTCATTTAACTCTTTTACTGTTTTGCAATAAGTAAAAGTGTTATCGCCAAAATAAGTTGGTTTTTCCGGTGCCTGTTTGCAACCGGCAATCAACAGCAACAATGCTGCTGATGCAGTCAGAAGTTTCATAAATAATAAAATGAAAATGGCTGGTTTCAGCCTTGTGAAAAAAGATTATGCATGAGCAGCATCTGGCGGCTGCTCTACTGTAGTAAAATAGTGGTTCTCTTCAA
>CAZBTD010000027.1:0-33203 GCA_964494815.1 uncultured Ferruginibacter sp.
GGTAAAACAATTAACAATTAGGGTAAAAAACTGCAAAACCATAACATTTATTGTGCAAAAGCCTGAAAATTTCAAAAGAATTACTAAGGCAATGACTTAAGCAAAGTTTGTATGGCTGTAAAATCTGGCTGTAGGCCTGGATGGGCACATTCCTCGGCGTATTGAATAGTACCTTTTTTATCGATTATAAATGCGGCTCTTTTGCTTACACCCTGCATTTCATATGCAAAGTTGTCGTACAAAACATCATAGGCAGCAGATACCTTTTTATTGAAGTCGCTAAGTAAAGGAAAATTCAATTGTTGATCTTCTTTAAACCTGTTTAGGGAATAAAGAGCATCTACAGAAATACCAAATACCTGGGCATTGCTGTCGTTAAATACTGTCATTTCATCTCTTACAGAGCAAAGCTCAGCAGTGCAAACACTGGAAAATGCAAAAGGAAAAAATAACAGTATCACATTCTTCCCTCTGTAATCTGAAAGTGATACTTTATTCTTTTCATTATCGTATAGTGAAAAATCAGGTGCAGGTTGTCCTGTTTGTATTGCCATTTTTTTTAAGTATTACATCTGTCAAAGCAAATTGTTTTAATAGTATCAGATTTTTACAAGGTTATTTTTTTTGTTTCGCTTTATTTTATCAGGCAAAGCGGCCAACACTTCTTCCCTTAATACATCTACTAATTTTTTCTTCACATAGTTGCGGTGTGTTACAAGGCTCACTTCCCTAACTGGCACGGGGCTTTTAAAATGTCGTACCATATTTTGCTGTCGCACAGTAAAATCATATGTTGCCATTTCTGGTAAAATGGTAACCCCTTTATTCATTTCAACCATTTTACGTAATGTTTCAATACTGCCAGATTCGTATTCAAAATGATCATGCACCTTATTTTGTTTTTGCAGTTCACAGAGGTTCATTACCTGGCTTCTGAAACAATGGCCTTCTTCTAGCAACCATAGTTCATCAAGGTCAATATCGTCTGCCAGCACATAATTCTTTTTAAATGCGGCGTTGTTTTTTGAAACGTATGCTACCATCTCTTCATAGAATAAAGGATGTTCAACAAGGCTGCCATCCTGCAATGGTGTTACCAATAGCCCAGCATCAATTTTACCAGACTTTAGTTTTTCAATGATATGTTCGGTGGTGAGTTCTTTTACTTTAATTTTCACATCAGGGTATTTATTTAAAAAGGTTTGCAAAAAAACCGGCAACAGGTATGGTGCCAGTGTGGGTATAATACCAATCCTTAATTCTCCCTGCAATGTGCCCTGCCTGTCTTTAATTAATTGCTGCATCATTTTTACCTCATGTACTATTGCTCTTGACTGTATTAATATTTCTTCTCCAATTTCTGTTGGCACTACTGGCTGCTTGCTGCGATCAAATATTTTTACGTTTAACTCCTCTTCAAGTTTTTGTATCTGCATGCTTAGCGTGGGCTGTGTTACAAAACAATGTTTTGCAGCTGCAGAAAAATGCCGGTGGGTGTCCAGCGCAATGATATACTCCAGTTGTGTTATTGTCATTCTATAAAAATAGATATTATTGATATGATTATAATAAATATTGATAAAAATTATGGAGGTTGATGAGTACATTTGATGGGTAAACAAAATTCTCATTCCAAAAAATATATTTATGAGCGATAAACAGCAAAACAAAAAACTAACCACAGCATCAGGAAGACCCTATTCAGAAAATGAAAATTCTATGAGTGTAGGGCCAAGAGGGCCGTTGCTGTTGCAAGATTATATCCTTCACGAAAAAATGGCACACTTTAACAGGGAACGTATTCCAGAAAGAGTGGTGCATGCCAAAGGCAGTGGCGCATTTGGAACGTTTACTGTAACAAATGACATTACGAAGTACACTAAGGCAAAGCTGTTTGGTAAAGTTGGCAAGCAAACAAAAGTGTTGCTCCGCTTTAGTACCGTAGGTGGAGAAAAAGGAAGCGCTGATACAGAAAGGGATCCCCGTGGCTTTGCAGTAAAATTTTATACCGAAGATGGTAATTGGGATTTGGTAGGGAATAACACACCGGTATTCTTTATAAAAGATCCTAAAAAATTCGGCGATTTTATCCATACACAAAAAAGAGATCCACGTACCAATTGCAAAAGCCCAACAATGATGTGGGACTTCTGGAGCCTTAACCCCGAAAGCCTGCACCAGGTATTAATACTAATGAGTGACCGTGGCACACCATATAGCTATCGTTACCTGAATGGATATGGAAGCCATACATTTTCACTTATTAATGCAAATAATGAAAGGGTATGGGTAAAATTTCATTTTAAAACAGCGCAGGGCATTAAAAATTTTACCAACGATGAAGCAACTGAAATGAAAGGGAAAGATGCTGATTTTGCCCAAAGGGATTTAGTAGAAGCAATCGATAAAAAGGATTTTCCAAAATGGAATTTGAAAATACAGGTGATGACGGATGCACAGGCAAAAAATTTTCCATTTAATCCATTTGACCTTACCAAGATTTGGCCGCATGGCGACTTTCCATTAATAGATGTAGGTGTGCTGGAACTAAATGAGATTCCTAAAAACTATTTTGCCGATATTGAACAAAGCGCTTTTGCGCCGGCACACGTAGTGGATGGTATTGGTTATTCGCCTGATAAAATGCTGCAGGGCCGCTTGCTTTCGTATCCTGATGCACATCGCTACAGGCTGGGTGCCAATTATGAGCAGATACCTGTAAACCGCTGCCCGTATGCTGTAAATAATTACCAGCGTGATGGTATGATGGCGGTAAACGGAAATGGGGAGGATAAACCCAACTATTTTCCCAACAGTTTCGATGATATATATGCAGACCAGTCATACAAGGAACCATCATGGCAATTAGATACCACAATGGCTGATTGGTACGACAGGAATGGTGAAGGTGATAATGATCATTATACACAAGCCGGTTGGTTATTTAATAAAGCAATGAATGATTACGATCGTCACAACCTTGTAAGCAATATTGTTGGCGCCATGAGTGGTATTAGCGGTCCAAAAAAAGATATAATTATCAACAGGCAGCTTTGTCATTTCTTCAGGGCCGATATAAAACTGGGTATGGCTGTAGCTAAAGGATTGGGTGTGGATGTAGATGCAGTGATGGGAAGCTTACAAACAACCCATAACGGAAAACCTGCACTGGAAACAGCATAAGAGATTAAACCTATGAAATATGCCGTCTCGTCATTTATAACGAGACGGCTTTTTGTTGCATCTATGCGTAATAATTGTTTTGCTACAGTTTATTTTTATTTAATTTGCCAATACTATAATCCGCTACACTTAATTTATCCGGAAGCTGCTCACTCAAAACATATTTGCATGAAAAAAATTTTGCTCAGCTTGCTGCTCTCCGTTGTCACTGGAATAACATTTTCTCAAATAACATATATAGGAATTATAAACCATAATGTTGGTACCGGTTCTAATAATCTTTTTAACAATTATGTAGCCCTGGGGCAGCAATGTTATATAGATTGGGAAGTATATGCAGACGGAATGACAAATATGGAAGCCTGTGGTTTCCGCAGTGATTCAAGGCTGATACTTAGACGGGAAGGAAATAATGATACCACTTCTGTAGTTGCATCTTCTCCTATTATTGTTCCGGGTATTTGTGCAGGTAAAAATGGAAATAATGATCATTACTATGTTGAACTGTCTGCCTACATCGATAAACCCGGAAGATATTCTGTAGAAATTCAGGCTGATTTGCCTAATATGACATATCCTTTTGAAAATGCCAGCACTAAGACCACCTGGAACTATTCCTGCCCATCGGCCTATTATCTCACAGGAACCAGTGGCCCAACAGGAAATTATTATACACCAGCAGGCAACTGCACAGGCGGTCCCGGCCTCAGCGATCCAGTTGGTGGACAGGGAGCGGATATGTTGTCGGAAATTTTTCCTGCACTTAAATTTTTTACAGTGGGTGAAGTGGGCACATACAGGGAGATGGTTGTACTGAATAATAATTTTTATGATTTAACAACGGGTAAATTTCAACCGGGCAACCCCACTTTGCCAACAAGCCTTAATGGAACGAATGGGATTCCTGTGTATGGCATTTGCCCAATAGTGCCAGCGCCGGTAATAAAACTTGGAGGTGAAATCAATAATTTTAAACGGACAGATTGCAGTGCTGATGTAACTGGTGCTTCTTTGTTTTACAGGCTGTATAAAGATGGTGAAGCAGCTCCTGCCTTTTCTTCTTTCGCATTAAATTTTAAAGATGATTGCCCTTTTAACCCGAATGGGCCAGAGGGTAACACTTTTCTTACAGGAGGATCCTGTCAAAATGCAAACGGCATACTTGATCAGCGCTGGCAAACAATTGAAGGTGCAGGTAATATTTTACCGGCATCATTTGCTTTAAGTGATACCGGGCTGTGGCGGATAGAATTTTATACTGAAACATATGTAAAGGATTGTGCAGGCACTTCTTTCTCCCGTATTGGTGATACGGGCACCGCTGCATTTACGGTGAATAATCCTGCAATTACCGGCTCTCCTTGCGGCAGCACTATACCCGTGATAATATCCAGTTTTACTGTTACAACATCTGCCAGTAATAATTTACTTTACTGGAAAGCAGAAGAAGCTGCAACAGTAAAAGATTTTACCATACAGCGTTCTTTTGATGGTTACAGCTTTAGCAATGTTGCTATTGTGCCATATATTAATAACAAGCCATCATTTAATTATAGTGATGCATCATACCCGGGCAAAACAGTTTTTTACAGGCTAATTATTAATCAGCAAAGCGGAGATAAATTATATTCATTTATTGTGAAAGTAAATGCAAAAACGAATGCTGTTAAAATGATGGTGCAGCCAACTGCACAAAATTTAGTTGTGCGGCTGGAAGGTTTTGCACAAGGCAAATATGATTTAGCAATTGTAAATGCTGCCGGAAGTTTACTGCTTCAAAAATCCTTGCAGCTTACTGCCGCTGAAAACAGTAATCTCTTTCTCTCATTGCAAAAAATAATGCCGCAGGGAATTTATTATGCAGTAATAAGAGATGAAAACGGAAAGATGGTTGCTAAAACAGATTTTTATTATTGATGCTTTTAAATTATTAAAGAAGCATTCATTATAGTACAACTTTTCTTAAAATTACATTTGATAAGTAAAACCACTTTATGAAAAAAATAATCCTGTTGTTTTGCTGTGCAATATTTTCGGTTGTAATATTTGCACAGGAAAAAAAACTCTACAATCCCAATGCTGATGCTGCGGCTGATATTGAAGCCGCTGTAAAAAAAGCGGCTGCTGAAAATAAATTTGTAATACTGCAAGGTGGAGGTAATTGGTGTAAGTGGTGTATTGAGTTTGCAAGATTTTGCCAAGCCGATACACAAATTGATTCGCTGCTGAATGCAAACTTTGTTTGGTACCATCTCAACTACAGTAAAGAAAATGAGAACAAACCCATATTTGCAAAGTATGACTATGCCCAGCGTTTTGGTTTTCCTGTTTTTATTATCCTCAATCAAAAAGGGGAGAGGATACATACTCAAAACAGCGCTTACTTAGAAGATGGAAAGAAAAGTTATGACAAAGAAAAAGTGATGGAGTTTTTACAGTCATGGACACCAAAGGCGCTTGATCCGGCAGAATACGAAAAGAAATAATTGCAATGAACAAGGCATCCGATTTTATAAAACTGGTAAAGCATCCTGTAAAGTTCAGGCTGTTTTTATTGATGAAATTGCCCAGCGCTTTTTTCTGTGGGGTAAGGGTAGAGAGCATCAGCAAAGAAAAAGCAGAAGTAACTGTGCCTTACAAATGGCTTAGCCAAAATCCTTTTAAAAGCACCTACTTTGCTTGCCTGGCCATGGCAGCAGAAATGAGCACAGGCTTATTAGCAATGGCCAATACATATAAAAGCCAGCCAACCATATCAATGCTGGTTACAGGTTTGCAGGCGGCCTATCATAAGAAAGCAGTTGGTATTACCACTTTTACCTGTGAAGATGGAAACGCCATCAGCGATGCCGTGGCCGCAGCAATACAAAGCGGGGAAGGAAAAACTGTAAGAGCAACATCTGTTGGCCGCAATGACACTGGCGAAATAGTTGCAGAGTTTTTTATTGAATGGTCTTTCAAAGCAAAATCAAATAGCTAACTTCAATATTTCAAATTGTTTATTATGAAGATTGCGTTTCACGGGGCAGCCCGTACCGTTACTGGCTCCAAACATTTACTCACTTTGGTAAACGGGAAAAAATATTTACTTGATTGCGGTATGTTCCAGGGCATGGGCAAAGAAACAGATGCCATGAACAGGGACTGGGGTTTTGACCCTGCTGAAGTGGAACATTTAATTTTATCTCATGCTCACATCGATCACAGCGGTCTAATACCAAAGCTGGTAAAAGACGGCTTTGCAGGAAAAATATTTTGCACGCCAGCCACTAAAGAACTCACCGCTGTGCTGCTGGAAGACTCTGCCGGCATACAGGAAGGTGAAGTGAAATATGAAAACAAACGAAGGGCTAATGAAGGCTTGCCTTACCTGCAACCGTTGTACAATACAGAGGATGCAATAATTGCCATGGACAGGTTTGTAGAAGTGGAATACGGGCAATGGCATACCATTGATGAAAATGTGCAGGTTATGTACACCGATGCAGGCCATATAATTGGCAGCGCCGCAGTAAACTTACGGGTAAAAGAAAACGGTGCCACAAGGGCTATTACTTTTAGTGGAGATGTGGGCCGGTACAGGGATGTAATATTAAAATCGCCACAGGAGTTTCCGCAGGCGGATGTTATTATTTTAGAATCAACATATGGCAACAGCCTGCATGATATGGCAGTTACTACACCCGACCAAATTTTGCACTGGATTGAAAAAGCCTGTCTGCAAAAAAAAGGTAAACTTATTATTCCGGCATTCAGCGTGGGCAGAACACAGGAAATTTTATTTGCACTAAACCAACTTGAAATAGAACGCAGGCTGCCCGACCTTGATTATTTTGTTGACTCTCCCCTGAGTGTGGAAGCAACACAGATTGTAAAACGCTTTCCCCAATATTTTAATAAAACCATCCAGAAAATTTTAGAAAGCGATAACGATCCTTTTGGTTTTAAAGGATTAAAGTTTGTAAAAACAGTAGATGAATCAAAGATGCTCAACTTTAGAAATGGCCCATTGGTAATTATTTCTGCCAGCGGCATGGCCGATGCAGGCAGGGTGAAGCACCACATCAGTAATAATATTGAAAGCAGCCGCAATACTATTTTATTCACCGGTTATTGCGAACCCCATTCGCTTGGTGGTAAGCTAATGGCCGGAAGAAAAGAAGTAAATATATATGGCGTATTGCATGAAGTAAATGCAGAAATAGGTTCTATCCGAAGCATGAGTGCCCATGGCGATTATGAGGATCTGTCACAATTTTTGGCCTGCCAGGAACCCAAAAAAGTACAGCGGTTGTTTTTGGTACATGGCGAATATGAAGTGCAGCAGGCATTTAAACTGCGGTTACTGAAAAAAGGGTTTTTAGATATTGAGATACCAGAGCGACATGCGGAGATTGGATTGGGATAAGCTTGAAATATTTGTAAACAATGAAAAAAGAACCCGGCCTATACACAGGCACTTCAGAAACTGCATCGGTAGATGAGTTTATGAAAAAACTACAGCATCCCATGCATGATGTAATGCAATACCTGCGGCAGTTTATTTTAAGTAGTGATAAAAATATAGGCGAAGGTATTTATTGGAATGCCCCCACTTTTTACTTTACCGGCAAAATGAAACCTTTCGTTGCAAAGGAATACAGGCGCTATATAGTGGGTTTTAATTTTTACCGGCAGGATACTGTACGGATGATATTTTTAAGAGGCGCCAATGCAACTGATACTACGGGTATTTTAGAAGGCGATTATAAAGACGGAAGACGTATAGTTTCATTAAAAAGTATGGAAGATGTAAAAAGCAAAGAAGCAACGTTGAAAAAAATTATTAAGCAGCTGGTGAAACTGATGGAGTAATGAGAGCTTCTTCTACTTTACCCCAAACTCCGATTTACGCATCGAGTCCAGTATCAAAGCTCCTTCAAGCAATGATATATACACAATACTTACAGTAAGATCTTTTTTGCCAAACAAATGATTAAAGAGATAAAAACTCATTTGGTTGGTTTCGCCTAACTGGATTTTTACAGAAAAGCGCTGAAACTTTAATCCATCAATCATTTCAACAGCATGGGAACTGTCAATGCTCTTGTCAGGAAACTGATGTTTGAATGTTTCATACACTACATTGTAAGTATCTCTACAAGATGCGATGTAGCTACCGTCTTTTTCAGTGTCAAAATTCATGTATTCTGCTATGATGTAATTCACCAGCTTGTTGCGGTAAGTAAACAGGTGTTTGTTTTTGCTTTCCACTTCCCTTTGCGTTGCATCCTCAATCATCTTCTTTCCCTTTGTTTCCATTTTTGCCATGTAAGCAGCACTTACGGTATCAAAGCTTTTGGGTATGGTTATATGCCAGTTAAACTCTTTTACATAAATCTTTTTTCCCTCTGTAGAGTCTTGTGCATTTGCAAAACTGCCGGGTAGTAAAAAAATAAAAGTAAAAAAGTATCGCATAAAAAGTAAACGTATGATTATTTGTTTGCCAGCTGCCCACAAGCTGCATCAATATCCTTGCCCCTGCTTCTGCGTACTCTCACATTCACCCGGTGGCTTACAAGGTAATCAGTAAATTTTTTTGTAGCATCTTCATCCGGCTTCTCAAATTCAGCACCGGCGATGGGGTTGTATTCAATTACGTTTACAAGATGCGTAGGTATTTGCCTGTAAATTTTTACTAAGTGTTCCGCATCTTCTATGGTATCATTCAAATCTTTAAAGAGTATGTATTCAAGTGTGATGTCATTTTTTGTTTTGTCATAAAAATAATTAAGCGCTGCAATTAACTCTTCAATACTGTTGCTTTCATTAATAGGCATGATAGAATCCCTTTTCTTATCATCAGCAGCATGTAAACTAAGGGCAAGATTAAACCGTACTTTATCATCACCCAGCTGCCTTATCATTTTTGCCACACCGGCAGTAGATACCGTAATTCTTTTGGGGCTCATGGCAAGTCCTTCGTTGCTGGTAAGCTTGTCAATGGCTTTTAAAACATTTTTATAATTCAGCAATGGCTCGCCCATACCCATAAACACTACGTTGCTCAGTTTTTTATTGTATGTTTTTTCGCTTTGCTCATTTATCAGTGCCACCTGGTTGTATATCTCATCAAAATCAAGATTGCGTTTGCGTTCCATTTTGCCGGTGGCGCAAAACTTACAGGTAAGGCTGCAGCCAATTTGAGACGATACACAGGCGGTGTTTCTTTTTTCTGTTGGTATCAGTACACCTTCAATTTTGTAGCCATCGTAAGTGCTGAACCTTGATTTGATAGTACCATCACTGCTGTATTGCGTGGCATCCACTTTTAAGGAAGGAAAACTGAATTGTTCTGCCATTTTCTGCCGCAGTTCTTTTGATACATCCGTCATATCATCAAAGCTTTGGGCATTTTTTTTCCAAATCCACTCATGCACCTGTTTGGTACGGAACTTTTTTTCACCAATTGTGGCGAAATAAGTTGCCAGTTCTTCCAGGCTCAAATGCCGGATATTTTGCTTTGTTTCAGTCATGCCGCAAAGATACAAATACAGCTTTAAAGGTTGTTTTTGAAATACTATTCCTGTGGCCACAGCGTTAGGATTATGGCAGGTTAATCAACCTGTCTTATATATTTGTATTTTCAGCAAAAAATAGATTGGCATGGCAAGTAACCAGCAATATGCATTTAGTTTGAATATCCCGGTAACAAGGATTTACAATTTCCTGAAACTGGTGATCGTCATTAATATTCTTTTTCTTGCCGGCACCTGGCTGCATGCTGAAAAAGTAATTTTTCCTGATAGTGTTACCGCACAGTGGTGGCTGGCACAATTCAATTTTGGAAAAGAAAATGTGCTGGCAGCCTGGTATTCATCTATGCTTATGTTTTGTATAGGCCTGGCCGCAGCTTTATGTTTTTGGGCTGATATGCGGCGGACAGAAAATAAAGCAGGACGAATTTTGAATTATGGCTGGCTGGTAATGGCAGGAATTTTTATTGTATTGTCGTTTGATGAAATGGGTTCATTTCATGAAATGCTGAGCCAAACGCCATTGTTTAAAAAAGCTGGCGGCGGGCAGGGCAAGCTGGTTTTCTTTGCCCTTATTGGTGCAGTAGCCATTTTTATGGCGGTTTTCTTTTTTACAAAATTTAAAACAAACAAGCTTGCATTACTGCTCACCATTTTTGGTTTATTGCTTTTTTTAAGTAATCCTTTCCAGGAAAAATTTGAAATTGAAAGCTGGCGCAATTCTGCAGATCCTGATAGCTGGCACAGGCCATTCTTTTTTTTATTGCTAGAGGAAGGATCTGAAATATTTGCTTCTTTTTGTTTCTTGTTCTCTTTTATTACCTATGCCATTAATACGGGAGACGATAACAAAGTCCTGAAACTAACATCACCGGCGGGTAAAAGTTTTATTGTATGGCCTGCAGCGCTTGCAGCAGCGCTTGGCATAATAATGCTGGTAGTACGCAGCAATGCCTGGAACCTTAAAGGTGATGACAATGGTGTGCCGCAAGACTGGCCACCAGCTGCAACAGCATTTACCTGCTTTGCTTTATCTCTTTATTTATTCTTTAAAAAGGGCTTTGAAAGCAACAGGTTTGTTTATGCCTCCATTGCTATTATAAGCCTGTTTACTTCGGCATACTTTGGCAGTTATATGTACGGTTATTGGGAAGGGCCTTTTGAAAAAATGCCTTTTGTGCTGCTGGGCCTTGTTGCACTTTGTGGCCTGCTGGCAGTGATAAAACTCAAAGATATTTTTGCAAAATTATTTTTTGCCGGGTGGGTTGCACTGGTTATTTTTTCTTGTTTTAAAAAGGAATTTGCATCTGCATTCTATGGTTATGCAGGGATTGCCAGTCTTATGCTGGGGCTATTCAGGCATTATCAAAGCGAAGCAGAAACTGCAGGATCTTAAAATTTTCAATTGCTTCTTTTTCCCTTTCTTTGTTGCTGCTTGCGGCCTTTATCCTTCGTAAATCCAACAAATTGCGCCCCCTGATTGTATTAATCACAAATTAGTTTTATGCAAACAGCTTATATAATTGATGCCGTAAGAACACCGATAGGTAAATATGGTGGCGCACTCAGTACCATACGGCCCGACGACCTGCTGGCATTAACGATAAAAACATTGGTAAGCAGGAACAGCTCTATTGATATAAATGCTATTGAAGATGTAATTGCAGGCGCTGCCAACCAAAGCGGCGAAGACAACCGTAATGTGGCAAGGATGGCGGCATTGCTTGCCGGGCTGCCCGTAACTGTTAGCGGTAATACTGTTAACCGGCTTTGTGCTTCAGGGCTGCAAAGCATAATGGATGCTGCAAGGGCAATACAGTGCGGCGATGGTGAACTGTTTGTTGCCTGCGGAGTGGAAAGCATGACAAGAGCGCCCTTTGTTATGCCAAAAGCAAATACTGCATTTTCAAGAGAGGCACAAATTTTTGACACCACTATGGGCTGGCGCTTTATTAATAAAAATTTATCAGCATTACACCATCCTTACAGCATGGGCGAAACAGCAGAGAATGTGGCAAAGCAATGGAACATCAGCCGCCATGCACAGGATGAGTTTGCATTAGAAAGCCAGGATAAATATGCAACAGCTCATGCAGAAAATAAATTTGCAGATGAATTAGTGCCCGTGCAGGTACAAATTGGTAAAGATGTATTTGATTTTGATAAGGATGAACATCCACGTACCACGTCAATGGAAAAGCTGGCACAATTAAAACCTGCTTTTATAAAAGATGGAACAGTGACTGCAGGTAACAGCAGTGGTATTAATGATGGCGCTGCGGCTATGTTGGTGGCAAGCGAAGTTGCTGTAAAAAAATATGGATTGAACCCCATTGCAAAAATTGTAAGTATGGCTGTTGCCGGTGTTGATCCTTCTATCATGGGCATAGGCCCGGTGCCTGCTACTGCTAAAGCTTTAAAAAGGGCAGGGCTTTCTGTCAGCGATTTGGATTTAATTGAACTCAATGAGGCTTTTGCTTCGCAATCTATTGCCTGTATACATGATATTGGGCTGGACCTTGAGAAAGTAAATGTAAATGGTGGTGCTATTGCTCTTGGTCATCCCCTGGGCTGCAGTGGCGTACGTATTTCCACAACATTGCTACATGAATTAAAAAAACGTAAAGGAAAATATGCACTGGCCACCATGTGTGTTGGGGTGGGGCAGGGCGCTGCCGTTTTGTACGAAGGATTATAACTTGTGCAGTAGTTTACTTACCATCCTGTAATTAACAATGATTGATAATGTCAGCAACAGCAATGCTACAATGCCTACGCTCCAATGTATAAACGGCGATAATTCCTCCCGGCCTTTCATGGCAAAATGCTTAAAATAATATTGAAAGAGTATGGTGGCGATTAAAGCAGACAGCACGATAATGATATAAACAGGTATCCATCTTTTTGCTACCGTTTTGCTAAGCCACTTAGGAGAATAGCCCAATGTGAGCAGCAATTGCAAATTGTCTTTGCTTCTTGCAATCATCAGTTGCAGGTAAAAAGAAAATAATACCATCGCCAGTAATATTACCAGTACGCCAAAAGCAGATAAACCGCTTACTATTGCCTGCAACACCTGCTTTATCCTTCCAAACTTTGATTTGTCTTTATTGATATTGTAGTTTTTCTTTTGCAGAAAATTCAGCAGGTCAACACTGTTTGCATCTTTTGTTTTAATAAACACACGTGCAGGATTAAGAGCAGTGCTGTTCCCAAATTTTTTATTTGCCCATTGCAAAAAATTAGCAGGTACCAATACAGAATTTATCCTGTCGCTTAAGCCTACTACATGGCCTTTAAAAATATGTGGCATCCCATCTGAACCATAACACTCAACCTGCACCATCAATGCAGAAATACTTTCCGGAGAAAACTGTGGCAAATCTTTACTGGGTGCAAATACAGTGTTATACAGCTCAAGATAATCTGCTGCCATAATTGCCGGTATCACATCCTGTCCTTCTTGCCATGTAAAATTTGGTGGAATGGTATCAATAAAGCTGTTATCGATAGATTCTAAAAAAAGATCGGTGGTAAAAGGCAATGTACTGTTGCCTGTTGCTTTTACTAAAAATTTATTTGCCAATAGTGGTGTGGCATCTTCAATAAATGGCTGAGATTTTAATTCTTTTATTTCTTCATCAAGAAAGCTATGGTTTTCCCCCATATTTTCATTAGTGATGATTTTGGTAACGGAGATATAATCAAAGCCATCATTTCTTGGGTGCCTGTCTTTGAGCAGGTAGTTAATATTTATATACACCTGCAAACAACAAAGCAGCAACAATACGCCCACGCCAAGGCCTATATAACTAAGCCACCGGCTCACTTTGTTTTGTGATACCGAAAGAAATGGCAGTATGTTTTTATATGATAAGTTCATTGGTATTTTATGGTTGCATGGTAAATTGTAGTGAAGATTTTTAGTTCAATGTATCTGCTAACAATTTATCAATTCAACAATTTAGTATTTAAAGCACTCAGGCCATTCTTAATAAACGTTCAGCTTTAAAATATTCTATCTCTTTTAAATCAGCTAATATAATGCTGGCATTTCTTGCCGCTGCTTCTTCCTCCATCAATTGCATTGCTTTCATCCGATTGGCTTCATCCAAATGACTGAAAGGTTCATCAAGCAATAAAAAATCGAATGGCTGTTGCAATGCCCTGATAATTGCAATACGTTGCTGCTCGCCATAGCTGCATGTTTTGCAAAGGCGGTTTAGTTTTGTTTCAATACCCAGCCGCTTTGCCATTTCTTCAATCTTGTTTTGCTGATGAAAAGGTTTCAAGCCTCTTTTTATTTCAAGGTTTTGCATTACAGTATGCTCGGGGAACAAACGCAGATCCTGGAAAACAATACTGAAATGTTCTTGCCGCCACACGGCTGTTTTTTCAGCATCAAATTTTTTTATATCGGTATTGCCGAATAAAATAGTGCCGTTGTAATCTTTACGCAAGCCATATAAAAAATGTACCAGCGATGTTTTTCCACTGCCACTTGGCGCCACAATATGCACATGCTCTCCTTTGTTAAATACCACCTCCTGCAGCCAGATTTGTGATCTGGTTATAGATTGTTCGTTAAAAAATGAAGGAATTATTTTTTGCAGTTGTATTTGCATGTGTAAGTAAAAAACTGCCAATCTTTTTTGGATTGGCAGTATGTAATTTTTTTATTTTTTTTCTGAAGGTACCGTTGATTCGCCTTTTATTTCCTGCATTGCATCTTCCAGTGCCATCATATCTTCTTGCTGTTTCTTTTGTTTTTCTTTTGCAATTTTACCTATTACAGCAAAATACTGGTTAAGTTGTTTCAGGCTGTTACTGTTTTTGTCTATAAGGTTTATTTCCATTGACTGTTCAGCAGCGCCATCATTAAATTCTCCTCCTTTAATGAGTATATTATCCCACATTTTCAATGAGGCATCATAAATAATTTTTGCGGAGGAATCTTTTGCAGCCTCTGTTCCTATAGCTTTTAAAATAGATTGCATGTTTAAATATCCGGCAACCGGGTGCCCTGCAATTTTATTGATGTAATCTGCATTGCTTGCACTGCCAGCTACAAACCTGTCTGCCGTTTCCTGTTTATTACTCAAGGCGAAATAATTTCCATTGCTGCTGTATGCCAGCGGAACACCTGTTACTACAAACGTGGAAGTTGCTTTTTTACCTGTTGCAATCAGCTTATTAAAAGCATCTTTATCAGCAATAGATACGCCAAATACAAAATTGAATTCCGGTTTTGGCATGGCTGCTTCCATTTGTTCAGGGTCTTTAAATGCATATTGTGATGTATCTGCATTTAATTTAAAATCAGAAAAACCAATCATCAAATCGCCTTTGTTGGCTTTAATAAAATCATCCAGTGTAAAACCAAGTGAAGCAGCGCCGATATTAATAAACCCATCCAGGTTCAGCAGTTTTAAAAATTCACGAAGTGCTTCTGGTTTAAAATTTATTGCCATCACACCCATTACATCTTTGCCTGGCATACGCTTCAGCATCTCTTCACTTACTTTACCACCGCTGTATTTTTTATATAGCTTGCTCAGTTCTTCACCTGCATAGCTTTTAGCCTTTACATTTATTTGCCCGTTGCCAAAATTGAGTGTGGCTGCTGTAATGCTTCCTTTATACAATTTTTCTATATTCAGCATTGCCAATGCTGCATTGGCTTGGCTGTTCTTATTCAGTTCTTCTGAATTTATCCATATGTGCAGGTCGCCCGTTTCTTCCAGTAGTGTTGAAAACTTCTCTTCTTTTGCCAGTGTTTTACTTTCCTCTAATGCAAAAATACTTTGACAGGTGGCCGTAATATCTCTTGGTCTATGATTGCTTACATCAATCGAATCATCCATCATCCTTCTTGATAGTGCGTCCATTTGGCCAAGCTGTGGTGCATCTGCCAAATACACAAATCTTTCTTTGTTCCATCCAATGCAAAGTGGAAATTTTACAGCATAGCTGATACCATCTTTTTCAACCGGCTTTGCATTTTCTGTTATTTCATTGCACAGTGTTTTAAATGCTGCTTCATCTTTTATCGCTCCTTCAAGCGCTACATAACCACCCAGGCTGTCTTTTTGGAGGTACAGCATCAAATCACCTTTAGTATCAATACCAGAGTTATCAGGATTGTCCAAAATCTTTTTTATGTTGGCAGAGATAGAACTGTCAGTATATATATTGTCAAACAAAGGGTTTGCCTTTATTTCGCTCCATGGTAATTTTTCTGATAATGATTTACCGTTGATATGAACTGCAATAGAAGCATTGGCAGGGATGTAGCGCCCTTGTTTGTTTGTTTTACTACAGGAAACAAATAACAGCGTGGCGGCTGCAACGGATAAGAGTTTAACTGGAAACTTCATGTTTGTATTGTTTAATGCTGAAAATTATGAATTATGTTTTATTTGTTTGCAAAGAATGAAGTAAGGTTATCAAAAACCACCACTTCCTGCAAACCTGTTTTTAGATCTTTTACAAGGCAATACTGTTGTTCAATTTCCTTGCTGCCAATGATAATTGCATAAGCAATGTTCTTTTTTTCGGCGTAATTAAATTGTTTATTAATTTTTGCTGCTTCATGGTAAAGCTCACAGGAAATACCACTTTGCCGTAGCTGTTGCATCATGTTAAATGCAAAGTGGCTTTCAGTTTCTCCCATATTAAAAAACAATACTTTGGTGCCACTGCCCACTTCATCAGGAAACAAGTTCATCTCTGTCATCACATCATAAATCCTGTCAACACCAAAACTAATGCCTACACCAGGAATGCCGGGTACGCCAAATAAGCCGGTAAGATCATCATACCGTCCGCCGCCGCCAATACTCCCGATTTTTACCTGAGGGGGGGCTTTGGCTTCAAAAATAACACCGGTGTAATAATTCAACCCCCGTGCAAGTGTTACATCAATCATAATGTTTACACCGGCTGCAACATTAGCTGTTACAAATTCAAGCTCTTCAATTCCTTTTTTACCAGTTTCAGAATCTGCAAAAAAATCATTGAGCAGTTTTAATTTATTTTCATTGCTAGTATCGCCATTGTTCATAGAGAGGTAAGAAGCTATCAAATCTACCTGGTCTGTTGTAAGTTCTTTAGATTTTAATTCTTCTTTCACCCTGTCAGTTCCTATCTTATCTAATTTGTCAATGGCTGTTGTAATATCAACTACTTTTCCAGGTTCGCCACATACTTCAGCTAAGGCAGTTAAAATTTTCCTGCTGTTAATCCTTATTTCATACCCTTTTATGCCAAGCTTTGAAAATACATCATGATAAATACTTGCCAGTTCCACTTCGTTGATTAATGAATAACTTCCCACCACATCAGCATCACATTGGGTAAATTCACGATAACGGCCTTTTTGCGGACTATCGCCACGCCACACTGGTTGTATTTGGAAGCGCCTGTATGGAAACGTTAACCTTCCGTGGTTCATCGCTACATATCTTGCAAAAGGAATTGTGAGATCGTATTTTAATGCCCTTTCAGTTAAGTCAGCACTGTTTTTACCTTGCAACACTTTTTCAAAGCCAGCCTTAGACTTTTCTATGTTTTTTGGATTATTAATGCCGTTGTTTAAAATTTTGTACATCAGTTTGTCACCCTCCTCCCCATATTTACCAATGAGTGTTTCAAGGTTTTCCATTGCTGGTGTTTCCAATGGCTCAAAACCATACACCTCAAATACAGATTTGATGGTGGAAAAAATAAAGTTTCGTTTGCGTACTACCTCAGCGGAAAAGTCCCTCGTTCCCTGCGGTATGGATGGTTTTGCCATGATAAAAAGCTTTTAGGTTTGATATTGGAGTTTCAGCGGTATAACAATTAATTACTGTGATTTTGTAGCAAGGCATCACAAGCCTTATCAATCATCTCATACACCCGGTGGTAATCAGCTTCGGGGCCATACCATGGGTCGGGTACATCTTTATTTTGGCCGGGGTAAACCTCATTCAGCAGTAAATCAACTTTTGAAATATTGAATTTATCTCTTGCTATCCATTCCATTTCTTCCACCACATCGCCAGCCATCGCATAAATTTTATCGTACCGGTCAAAATCTTCTTTTACAAACCGCCTGCTACGTTGTTTGCTTATATCAACGCCATGCAGCAGGGCTACTTTTTGAGAAAGCTGATGTGGTTTTTGCCCGTCATGCAAACCATTTGTACCGGCGCTATCCACCTGCCAGCTCAAATTTTTTTCATCCACTTTTTTTTGCAGAATGCCTTCTGCTAAAGGGCTGCGGCAAATGTTTCCAAGGCACACCATCAAAATTTTCATGGCGCAAATATAACTAACCGCTACGCAACCAAATGGCCGTTGATAAATTTATTGAGGCAATTACCGAACTGTTTAGTAATAATACGATGGTGCCATTCACACAAAGGGCTTTTTTATCACCATGTTATAAAGTGTCTTTTTTTTAATGCTGTTACGCTGTATGTTTGTAAAACTAAAACTGTTTACCAGCTTATGGATATTTTACCCGGTAACAATAAAAATTTCCAACCAGCCGCCAGTCACACTTTGCATGTATTACTGGCAGAAGACAACCTGTTGTTGCAGCAGGCTATAAAAATAGTATTACTGCAAAAGGGCTTTAAAGTGTCTGTGGCAAAAAATGGTAAGCAGGCGGTAGAACTTTTACAGCAGCAACAAATTGATGTTGTTTTAATGGCTATTAATATGCCAGTAATGGATGGTGTGGAAGCAACACAGGCTATACGTTTATTTAATAAGTACACACCCATTATTGCATTTACCAGCTATGATGAAACGTCTATGCTGCAGCATATTAAAAAAGCCGGGATGAATGGGTTTTTAAGTAAGTATGCTTCTCCAGAGCATATTTATGAAACCATTATGCAGCATATCAGCGATGTAAAGCAAAATGCCTGATACAGGCTTATGATAATAGAAAGTTCCAAAGAAATTTGGAGCTTTTTTGTGTAGGGCAGGCTTTATTGGAGCCAGCGACTCTTCACAAGATGACGTGATAAGCTATTGACACTACTTTCAACAAAAATCAATAAAAAAACCTTTCATTTCTGAAAGGCTTTTTTGTACCACGTACGGGAATCGAACCCGTGATTCCTCCGTGAAAGGGAGGCGTCTTAACCCCTTGACCAACGCGGCATTTCCGTAAAGGACGGCAAAGATAATGGACGGAGGTTTTGTTGCCAAATTTTTTAAAGGATTAGCATGTTTTATTCTCAATTAAACCCGATTTTACCCTTTACAGAGTCAAATAACTTCTTTGAATTGTAGCCAACCCCGTTTTTAAAAACATATTGAACTTTTCGTAAATCGCTAATATTTTTTGATGGGTCGCCATAAATAATTAGCAGGTTGGCCAATTTGCCTGTTTCAATTGTTCCAATTGATTTATCAAAACCCAAAGCAACAGCGCCATTTAGTGTTGCAATTTTTATGGCTTCTAATGGAGTAAATCCATCTGCTTCCACCAATAATTCTATTGCACGCCAGTTACCGTAACCAGCTAATGTTCCACCAATGCCTGTTGGGTCTGTGCCAACTGTAAGCAAACCACCCATATCATAAAACAGCTTTTCCATTTTGGTGGCTTTTGCAAAAGCTTTATCAAAATCTGTTGGGCCAACGGATGATTTAACTGTTGCAAAACGCTGTAAGTAAAAATCCCTTGTGTCCGGCGACATGGCATTGATTGCTTCCGGGTCAGGCTTTGGCTGTGTGGTGGTGACTCCTTCAAACACTGCCAGCGATGATGTGATGCCAATCTTTTTGTTAATTAAAAATTGTATGAATTGTTTTACACTATCGCTTTGCACATCCAGGGTGCCTAATGATTTAACAGCAACACCAGCTGCAGGCCGTTCATTTTCTTTTTTATCAAAAACAAAATCTGTACTGGCAATAAACCCATGTTCCAAATTATCAATATCCATTGTTGCAGCTTCTTTGTAAGTAACTGCATCTAAATGTGCTGTTATCTTTAATCTTCTTTTATGTGCTGCGTCAATGGCAGCTTTTAATGTTGGTTTGTCAACTCCGATATATGCTTTAAAAGAAGTGAAGCCTTCATTGGCCCAGTGATTTACAAATGCTGCAGCCTCTTCCGGGGTTTTATTTTCTTTCATTTGTGGGAAGTAAGAAGATTTCCCTTCAATGTATGGTGCCGTCAGTTCCATATTAGGGCCGGGCAATAAACCAAGGTCAATATCTTTTTTTATACGCATGTCTGAATAAGGTTCAATGCTGCCACAGGTTCTGATAGTGGTAGCGCCTGCTGCCAAATAAAGGCGTGGGAATGTAAACGCCAGTTGCTTTAGATGAGGATAACGTGGAGTGGGTATCATTGAATGGGCTGATATATACATATGCTCATGCAGCATCACCAAACCCGGCATTAAAGTTTTTCCATTCAGGTCAATGATGTTTGCTCCTTTGGGTATTATCGCTTTTTCATCATTGCCTGTCCAGTCAATTTTTCCATTGCTTATGATAACCGTTTGATGTGCTTTGGCAGCATTGCCTTTGCCATCAATCAACAAGGCATTTTTAAAAACGGTAATACTGTCGTTGTATTCAATGAATTTTTTTGTTTCATCGCTGAATGTTGTTTGTGCAAATGCAGCAATTGAAAAAATACAGCTTACAATAAGTGAGATGAGGAATTTATTCATTACTAAGTTTTTAATCTTTTTTGATAAGAGAAGAATGCAGCAGTTTTATTTTCCATTTCTTTTTATCCTTTACTAAAACCACTGTTTCCGTCCACTGCACATTGCGTTGCCTGCCGTTACTGTTTATTTCTGAATGAAGGTAATAGGTTGTCCATGCTGCAGTATTATTAATTTCTGTTTTAATGAAATTAAATGTATTGATACGTTTGAAATCTGTTGCAGTATTTAATACAATAGCTTTTTTGATAAGCGTATCAATATTCCAAACCATGCCATATTCGAAGAATTGTACATCATTAGTGCAATGTAATTTCAAACTTAATGAATCCCTGTTGGATAAAGCATCAAACATTTTTATTACAGTCTGCTGTACTTCCTGCTGGCTTTGTGTGGTAGTTATTTGCGCCTGTAGTAAAACCGGGAACGAAGTTGCAATTATTAATGTTATTATTTTTTGCATTGTTAATCTATAATTTTTGTTTTATAAATAACTCAGCCACCACTTTTCTTTATGTGCCTGTTTATACCTGTCAAATTTTTTGCAGAGAGGATAGAGTAATAAAATAATTCCAATCCAAACTAAATAAACAACAATCAAATTAAACCCATAACCTTTTAATGCTTCCACCCTCGATACAAACTTTGGTAGAATCATTGACTGCCATCCAAAACCGGTAAACTGTGCAGCAAGCAATGCGATAAAATGGATTAAATAAATATGAATGATATAATAGAAAAAAGGAACCCTTCCAAACACACAAAAGAAATCAACCAGCTTGCCTTTTAGTTTTTCAGTATTGGCAAGAAAGAGTAATGTACCGCCTAATGTTATCAACAGATATAATAAGGAAGGGGGATATTTATCTACATCCAGGATTGACATCAGCGTTTTTGATATGTCACCATAATTTACCCAACCTTCTAAATCTCCATATTTATTTATTGCAGATAGAATAATGAATAGTAACAAAGCACCAGCACCAAGTAAGTTCAGAGTTTTTTTTCTTTTTATTGTATCATAAGAATTATCGTACAATGGGCCAAAGCAATAACCTAATGACATTACTGCAATCCATGGTATTAAAGAGTAAGCAAAATTTATAGTAAGCCCTTCTGTGATTTGAAAAGGCCTGCGTTCATGCAGCATTGACCATAATATGCTGCCATCAAAATGAATGTTGTTTAAAAGATTGTGGCTAAAAATTATAATACAGCTGAACAGGAGAATTATTGTTTTAGGAAGATGTATCAAACCTGCCAGCACAATCATACTTACTCCTAATGACCAGATGGTTTGCAAACCGATATGCCTGAAATGTATATCGAATTTCCAGCCGAAGGTTACAATCACAATTTCAATAAACACCAGCCAAAGCCCACGCTTGAGTAAGAATGCTGATAGCTCATTTAGATTTTTTCTTTTACCAACCATAAAGGCAGAAAGCCCTGCTAAAAAACTAAATGCCGGTGCACAAAAGTTGGTGATAAACCTTGTAAGAAAAATGGGCCATGTTGTTTGTGTTGGATCTTCCGGGTTAAAAAAGAATGCGGAGTAGTGAAAATAATCCCTCACATGATCAAGTGCCATTATTACCATCACCAAACCTTTTAACAGGTCAATCGATTGTATCCTGGCTTTAGTGGCAGCTGTCATGATTACAAATAGTATTGTTTAAAAACGATTTTCAACCAGGACAGATAAAATATTTATTTGGTGCTGGAATCATCCAGCATATCAGGTCTTCTTTCTTTTGTACGTTGTAAACTTTGCTCTTCTCTCCATTGCTCAATCTTTGCATGATTACCACTTAATAAAATATCAGGCACTTTCCAGCCACGGAATTCTTCGGGTCTTGTATAAACAGGCGGCGATAATAAATTATCCTGGAAAGAATCGGTGAGTGCGGATGTTTCATTATTCAATACACCTGGTATTAATCTTCCTACTGCATCAACAATAACTGCTGCTGCCAGTTCGCCTCCGCTCAGTACATAATCGCCAATTGAAATTTCTTTAGTGATAAAATGATCCCTTACCCGTTGATCAATGCCTTTGTAATGGCCGCAGATGAGCAGTAAATTATTTTTAAGTGACAGAGCATTGGCAGTTTTTTGATTGAAGGTTTCCCCATCAGGGGTTAAAAAAATTACTTCATCGTAGGTTGTATTTTTCTGCAGGCTTTCAATAGCATTTACCAGCGGTTCAATCATCATCACCATACCGGCACCGCCACCAAACTGGTAATCATCTACCTGCGCCCTTGAATAAGTTGTGTAATCTCTAAGATTGTAAACATTCACTTCCAGGATACCCTTATCCTTTGCCCTTTTCATAATGGAATGTGCAAAAGGGCTTTCAAGCAAGCCCGGAACTACTGAGATGATGTCTATTTTCATAATGATTCACTACAAACTTTAATGCCCTAAAAATTCATCCAAATCCCTCTTATTCTTTTTTGTTGGCCTGCCAATCTTACTTAATCGTTTTCCTGTATGAAATGCGGCTGCCTGAAATTGTAATCTCTCCATTTCTTCTGCGGGGGTAATGTCCTGGTAAAATTTTATAGCTTCTGAATATTGTACTCTTTTCTCCAATAGCCCGGTTACTTTTATGCGCCAGCGTTTGGCTTCTGTTTTCACTTCATATTCATCGCCAATATTTACAGATCTTGCTGCTTTTACATTGTCCCCATTTAATTTTACTTTTCCATTATCACAAGCATCAGCCGCCTGGCTCCTTGTTTTAAAAAGTCGTATTGACCATAAGTATTTATCCAGCCTCAGTTTTTCTTTTTCCATTTTAAAAAAATAAAAAACAGGTAGTTGTAAGTTACCTGTTTCAAAAGTAATTCTATTGTTGCATTGTTATATGGTTGAATTGTTGATTAAAGTGTGTGTAGTTAAGCCTTCACCAACTATGTATCAATAAAATAATTCAACA
The DNA here is from genome assembly GCA_964494815.1 of uncultured Ferruginibacter sp. Classification (GTDB taxonomy): domain Bacteria; phylum Bacteroidota; class Bacteroidia; order Chitinophagales; family Chitinophagaceae; genus Ferruginibacter. The sequence goes on from CAZBTD010000027.1 coordinate 23,325, forward strand.
ATCTATTGCATCTCCGTAAAAAATTTATGGAAGTAAGGAATCGTTTCAATGCCCTTATAAAAATTTTCCAAATTAAATTTTTCATTCGGGCTGTGCAGGTTATCGCTATCTAAACCAAAACCCATGAAAACAATTTTAATCCCCAGTTCTTTTTCAAACAATGCACAAATAGGAATACTGCCACCACCACGAACTGGAATTGGCTTTTTACCAAAAGTGGTTTCCATTGCTTTGGCAGCCGCCTGGTATGCTTTGCTGTCAATTGGTGTCATATATGGTTCGCCGCCATGATGTTCAAATGCATTCACTGCTACAGATGCAGGGGCAATACTTCTAAAATAATTCAACAGCTTTTCTGTAATTTTTTCTGATGATTGATTAGGAACTAATCTTGCAGAAATTTTTGCAGTAGCTTTTGATGGTAAAACAGTTTTGGCACCTTCGCCCTGGTAACCGCCCCAAATGCCATTGAGTTCTATCGTAGGCCTTATACCTGTTCTTTCATTTGTGCTATACCCTTTTTCACCCCATAATTCCTTTACTCCTAAATCATCACTGTATTCTTTTTCATCAAATGGTGCAGCCGCCATCAATTTTCTTTCCTCATCGGTTGATATCACCACATCATCATAAAAACCTGGAATAGTAATGTGGTTGTTTTCATCATGACAGCTTGCAATCATTTTTGCCAGTATCGTTATAGGGTTGGCAACAGCGCCACCATATACACCACTATGTAAATCCCGGTTGGGCCCGGTTACTTCCACTTCAATATAACTAAGGCCACGAACACCAATGTCAATGCTTGGTGTATCCAAACTTATCATAGCGCTGTCACTGATTAGTATGCAATCTGCTTTTAATAATTCTTTGTGCGATGCAATAAACTTTCCAAGGTTGGGGGAACCAACTTCTTCTTCACCTTCAATGCAAAACTTAATATTGTTCTGGAGAGTATTTGTCTGTATCAAAGTTTCCAATGCTTTCACATGCATATATACCTGTCCCTTATCATCACAACTGCCACGGGCAAATATTTTCCCATCAATTATTACTGGTTCAAAAGGGCCGCTTTTCCATAGCTCTAATGGTTCTGCAGGCTGCACATCATAATGGCCATACACCAATACTGTAGGTTTTGATGAGTCAATTATTTTTTCAGCATACACAACAGGATGTCCATCTGTAGGATGCAACTCAGCTTTGTCAACTCCTGCTTCAATCAATCTTTGTTTTACCGCTTCAGCACATTTAATCATATCTGCTTTGTATTCGCTTTTAGCGCTGATGCTTGGTATGCGTAACAAATCAAGCAACTCATTTAAAAACCGATCCTTATTTTTTTCCTGGTAATCTTTCCAAACCTGCATATAATATTTTTTTAGAAGTGAATTATTGGGCGGTAAATGTAAGTAAAAGTTTAAGAGGTTTAAGAAGTTCAACAGTTCTCCAAACCTTTTAAACCTTTTGAACTTATGGAACCCGGTGTTCTTAATTCAAGTAAAAACTTTTGTGAAAGTGCTAAAGATTTTTTTGGCTGCAAAAAACCCGTCATTATATTTGCTCAAGATTGATTGCCAATTTATCAGCCTTTGTTTTAGTTGTAACAAGCTTACCTCTTTAGCAAAGGCTGAGTCTATTTATAGAATACGCTGCAATAAAAAAGCGCTGACGGAACAGCGCTTTGTAAGGGGAAGATTTTTTAAAGTAAATTAAATCTTTCTGACACATAGTCCCAATTCAGTACTTTCCAAAATGCATCAATATAGTCAGCTCTTTTGTTTTGATACTTTAAATAATACGCATGTTCCCATACATCCAATCCAAACAGCGGAGTGCCTTTTACCTCTGCAATGTCCATTAATGGATTATCCTGGTTAGGCGTAGAGCTTATCACTAATTTTTTATCGCTGTTGTGTACCAGCCATGCCCAGCCACTGCCAAATCTTGCTTTGGCTGCATCATTAAATTTTGTTTTAAATACATCCATCGAACCAAAAGCTTTTGTAATGGCATCTGCAAGTTTTGCAGAAGGCTGTGTTGCTTTTGGCGACAAACTTTTCCAAAACAACTCATGATTGTAATGGCCGCCGGCATTGTTACGCATTTTCATGCTGTATTTAGAAATGCCGGCTAAAATTTCTTCAATTGTTTTATGGCCGGCTCCACCTTCATCATGCACTGCATCGTTTAAATTTTTGCAGTAAGCAGCCGCATGTTTTGTGTAGTGTATCTCCATCGTCATGGCATCAATAGACGGCTCCAGGGCGTTGTAAGCATAAGCCAATGGTTCCTGCTTAAATGCCTCATGCAAAAGATTGCTTTTATTTTCTGCAGCAAATAATTTATTGGCAGAAGAACTTACCAGCATAGAACCAACACCCACTGTGGCAGATGTTATAATAAATTTTCTTCTTGATGTTTTTTTCATAACGGTAATTTTTGAGATTATAAATTTACGCTACCGGTTTGATACGGCTAAGCCGTTTGTTTAATTACCGGGTTCAATATTTTTTTAATCCTTTTAAAAAGGCGGTAATAAAACTCTTTGTTGAACAATTGCGAATCATGCATGGCTTTGTAAGTAAGAAAAGCTCCCACAGGTGTTAGCACAATTACTGCCATCCACATTCCTAAAAACACAGGGGTTATTTCTTCTTTGGCAAATTTTTCTCCAAAAATGCTGAGTAGGTGAAAAATGACAAACAAAATAATGGCTACCACCAGCGGCATACCCAGGCCACCTTTGCGGATAATAGAACCTAAAGGCGCCCCAATAAATAACAGTACCAGGCAGGCCAATGAAAATGAAAACTTACGATGCCATTCAATATTATTAGCCCTTATTTGATCCTTCTTGCCCGTAAGTTCTGCACCGGTAAACTGGAAAGTATTTTTGAGTGAATTGGCTGCATTAATAGCAAGGCTGTGAACACTCATACGGGCTGAATCGGGCAACAGCTCAATGAATTTTTTAACTGGCTTAGGCGGTGGTGATGCCTTTTTCCATATATCACTCCTTAAGCCAGGATAACTGAAAGTAAACGCAACCTCTTTCTGCAACTTATTTGCAAAGCTGTCTTGCACCAATCTTAACGAATCCATATTTCTGTTGAGCTGGCGAAGGGTAAGCATTTTTGAATCATTTTGAAAAACAGTATCAGATGTTTTTTTCATTTGCAACGATGACACATCAAACAGCTTTTTATATTCTTTAAAACCTACTTTGATAAACTCTGTATTAGTGTCTGATACATTGCCACGTTCCTGGTAGCGATAGCCATTGTACAAAGTAAACTCAAGAAATCTCTTATCTGCTGACATTCCCATTAAACCACTTTCTGCAACTATGCTGTTATCCTGCAGGTAATTTTGCTGTTCATAAATTACCACGTTGTGTATTGTTTTCTGGTCCTTGTCTTTTTTCCCAATCTTAATTGCGTATCCCGGTATTTGTGTGTAAAATCTGCCTTCTTTTAAATTGAGCGCCGGTTTTTTAAAAGAAATATCATAATAGAGTGTTTTAAACTTAAGATTGGCAACCGGAATTACATTATTGCCAAAAAAGAAACTTATCACACAAAGGAACATAGTGAAAATAATAATTGGCCTCATAAACCTGAGCAAAGAAACACCTGAAGATTTAATAGCCACCAGTTCAAAGCTTTCACCAAGATTACCAAAAGTCATGATAGAAGATATCAAAATGGCTATGGGGATGGCAAGGATAAGCAAAGAGGCGCTAGCATACCAGAGGAATTTTGTGACAGTTAAAAGATCGAGATCTTTACCAACAAGATCGTCAATATACTTCCACAGGCTTTGCATCATCAGCATAAAAAAAGAAATAAAAAATGTGATGATAAACGGACCGATAAATGCCCTGAAAACAAGCTTGTCTAATTTTTTTATCATAAGCCTTAAAGGCTTTATTAAAAGTTATTTCTAAATTGTATGCCCATGGTAACAAATACAAAAATAGCCCTTTCTGCTAAGGAACTCGATTTGGTTTGTAATACAGAATGGATTTTAACTAAACATAGCATTATACAAAAAGTATATGATTTGTTTGGTACAGCATTGCCTGCTATGGAGATGGAGCTGGAAAAAAATAAAAAGCATTTGGTGAAGGAAGTATTTATTAATGGTGCTAAAATTTCCAAAGGTGAAAATTATAAGCAGTTGCCATATGTAATGCTTGATTATCCCCGATACTTTACTAAGGACGATACAATAGCCATCCGCACTTTTTTCTGGTGGGGGAATTTTTTTAGTGTCAACCTGCAGTTGTCTGGCAGTTTTAAAGAACAATACCTGCTTTGCATTAAAAACAAGTTTGAAATGCTGCAGCAGAATAATTATTACTTATGTGTAGGCGATCATCCGTGGGAACAGCATTTTGACAAAGGGAATTTTGTAGCTGTATGTTCAATAACCAAAAATGAGTTTGAAGATATTTTATCTGAAAAACCCTTTGTAAAAATTGCAAAAAAAATAATGATGACACAGTGGGAAGAAGTACCTGCATTTATTGTAAGCACATTTGAAGAATTGGCCGGATTGTTAAACTACTAAGCACCCAGGCGGTGAAAAAGATCTTTTACCTGGTATTCCCATAACTGGCTTTGATCTTTTACATCCTTTTTATCGGCAAAATCTTTTATTATGAGAATGGTTTGATTGGTTACTTCTGACCTGTCAATACTAAATTCAAAATATTCATCTTTTGCTCCGTTTTCCCATTTAAACTTTACAAATTTATCTTCTTCACTTTCTATCAGTTGGGCTTTATCTGTATTGCCATTCCATGAAAAACTGAAAACACCATCTCTCTCATCTACCTTGTCTGCAAACCACTCCTGCAGGCCGGCTGGTGTACTTAAAAATTCGTACAAAATCCTTGGCGAACATCTTACCGGGTATTCCAGCGTATATAAAACTTTCTTGCTCATCCCAATTAATTAAATCTTTTCTTCAATAATGCAATAATAACAAATAAAATGTGGGAACAAAATATTTTCTCAACTATTTTTGTTTAAACCCGGGTTAAAAAATATTAAACAGATTTGAGAGCAATTATCGGTCCGCTTACAGCGTAAATAAATTTTTTTACGGTTGCAAAAAAGTTTACATTCGATACATCAAACAACAGTTCTTAATACCGATAACTATGTAAATCCATATTTATTAATTTCTACAAACCAAACGGCTTATGAGTATGCGACAGTTAAAAATCACCAAGTCCATTACCAACCGTGAAAGCCAGAGTTTAGAAAAATACCTCCAGGAAATTGGAAAAGTTGACCTTATCAATCCTGAGGAGGAAGTGAAATTAGCAATACGGATAAAGCAGGGAGATGAACGGGCTCTCGACCGTCTTACAAAAGCCAACTTGCGCTTTGTGGTATCTGTTGCAAAGCAGTATCAAAACCAGGGCCTCACGCTGGCCGACTTAATCAATGAAGGAAATGTAGGGTTAATAAAAGCAGCTCGCCGCTTTGATGAAACAAGGGGTTTCAAATTTATTTCCTATGCAGTATGGTGGATACGACAGAGCATACTGCAGGCACTTGCCGAACAATCCAGGATTGTAAGGCTTCCGTTAAATAAAGTTGGGTTGACCAACAGAATTAGCAAAGCCTATTCACAACTGGAGCAGGAATATGAAAGAGAACCAACGGCAGAGGAGATTGCTTATATGCTGGATGTAGGCACTGAAGAAGTGGCAGCCACTTTAAGTGCTTCCTCAAGGCACATAAGTATGGATCAGCCTTTTGCAGATGGAGAAGATGGTTCGTTGATGGATGTGCTTGCAAACCCCAATGCAGAATCAACAGATACACAATTAGCCTTTTATGATTCTCTGTCACTGGAAATTAACCGCTCATTAAGTACACTTACAGAAAGGCAAAAAGAAGTAGTTCGTTATTTTTTTGGTATTGGGGTTGATCATGCCCTGAGCCTTGAAGATATTGGCGAACGCTACAATCTTACAAGAGAGAGGGTACGGCAGATAAAAGATAAAGCAATAACAAAACTGAGATCGGTATCAAGGTGTAAGCTGTTGAAACCATATTTAGGCACATAGCCTGTATATTTGCAAACTTAATTTAGAGTGAATCATTTGATTCACTTTTTTATTATCTACAATAATTAAATAAGAAGAAAGTGTTTAATTCTTTAAGTGAAAAATTAGAATCTGCATTTAAAAACCTCAAAGGGGAAGGCCGTATTAATGAACTTAATATTGCCAATACAGTTAAAGACATACGGCGTGCTTTAGTAGATGCGGATGTAAATTATAAAATTGCGAAAGAGTTTACCGATAAGGTAAAAGATAAAGCGCTTGGCAGTAAAGTACTGCTGGCTGTCAACCCAGGCCAGCAAATGGTGAAAATTGTGCAGGATGAATTGACCGAATTAATGGGAGGCACAGAAAGTGATTTTAATATCACAGGAAACCCTTCCATTATTTTAATAGCAGGGTTGCAGGGTAGTGGTAAAACCACTTTTAGCGGAAAGCTGGCTAATTATCTTAAAACAAAAAAAGGTAAGTCCCCATTGCTGGTGGCAGCAGATATATACAGGCCGGCTGCGATTGATCAGCTTGAAGTATTGGGCGGGCAAATAGGCGTGGATGTATATGCCGAAAGAGAAAACAAAGATGCTGTATCCATTGCTCAAAATGCCATTAAGGAAGCAAAATCAAAAAACAAAAATGTAATCATTATAGATACCGCCGGCCGCCTGGCAGTAGATGAAGTAATGATGACTGAAGTAGCCAATATTAAATCTGCCATAAATCCACAGGAAATATTATTTGTAGTGGATAGTATGACAGGGCAGGATGCAGTAAATACTGCAGCTGCATTTAATGAACGCCTCGATTTTACTGGTGTGGTGCTTACAAAATTAGATGGTGATACAAGAGGTGGTGCGGCGCTTTCCATCAAGTACACAGTTAACAAACCTATTAAATTCAGTAGCAGCGGCGAAAAGATGGAAACGCTGGATGTGTTTTATCCCGAGCGGATGGCACAACGTATTTTAGGCATGGGTGATATTGTGAGCCTGGTGGAAAAAGCACAGGAACAGTTTGATGAGGCAGAAGCAAAAAAACTGGAAAAAAAGATTCGGAAAAACCAGTTTGACTTTGAAGATTTTAAAACCCAGTTGCAGCAAATAAAAAAGATGGGCAACCTGAAGGATTTGCTTGGAATGATACCCGGTGTGGGTAAGCAAATAAAAGACCTGGATATAAATGATGATGCATTTAAGGGTATTGAAGCGATGATAAATTCAATGACACTGGAAGAAAGGAGAAACCCAGATGTGATAAATCCCAGCCGTAAACAACGCATTGCTAAAGGCAGTGGAAAAGATATTGCGGAACTGAACCAGTTTTTAAAACAATTTGAGCAAATGAAAGACATGATGAAGATGATGAATAAAATGCCAATGGGCCGTATGCCTGGCATGATGGGAAAAAGATAATGCAAGTTGGTTTTGAAGCAAAGCCCTTAAAAGAGAGCTTTTTCTTTTTTTCAGGATAATGTAATTTTATTTTTTAAGCACAGCAACCATTAATTGACACAGCCCGTATAAAAACTAACCAGAAAAGAAAGCAATATTCTTAGGCTAATTACAAAAGGGAATACTTTGCCAGAGCGGCAGCAACTCAAACATATCATCCAGGGTTGCGTAAAAGCAAACAGGCAGAGCCAGAAAGAGTTTTACCAGCTCTATTACGGTTTTGCAATGGGTATTAGTATGCGTTATTGTAATACACATGATGATGCGATGGAAGTAGTAAATGACGGCTTTCTTAAAATCTTCCGCACACTTCCGCAGTTTGAACCCAGGCATGAAAACTATGAAGCTTCCCTGATGGGATGGATGAAAAGCATCATCATTAATACAGCCATAGACCATTTCCGGAAAAACAAAAACAACTATTTAACAGGCGATATACAGGAAGAGCACCTGGAAATGACCGATGCTGTGGCATCGGCAATTGACAGGATGAGTTATAAGGAAATTATGGAACTGGTGCAGCAATTATCACCAGGATACAGAGCTGTATTTAACCTGTATGTAATTGATGGGTTTAAACATGAAGAAATAGCCCGGCAATTAAATATTTCTGTAGGCACATCCAAATCAAATCTTGCCAAGGCAAGGGTGAATATTCAAAAAATGCTGAAAGAGGCAAATCTTAAATTTTATGAACAGCAAAAAGCAGTTTGATTATATAGAGGATAAGATAAAGCAGGCTGCTGACAGCAACCAGCCTCCTTTTGAGGAAGGGGCATGGAAGCTAATGGAGACAAAGCTTGATAAAGAAGAGAAAAAAAGAAGGCTTTTTTTATGGTGGTTTGTTTTGCCTTTGCTCATAGCAGGTGTATGGGGAAGCTATGAGTTAATGAAGCCTTCAGAAAAAAATACCGCTACTTCTGCAACAACGACAAAAAATGCGACAATTCAATCTAATCCTTCAACAGCAGTAATAAATAGTACCAGCGAAAACGGCAGTGCGGCAATTACAAACGAAATAGAAGGAACGGAAAAAAATACGGTAGCACTAAGCCCCCCTGGTGCAGCTCCAAAAGAAACAAACAATAATTCTGGTATTAAACAAGGCAACAATAAAAAAAATATAGATGGAAATAACTCTACTTCTTTTAATCAAATAGTTTCAAAAACAAAAATCAGCCGCAGGCAAAAAGGAAAACTTATATCAAATATTTCTGGCGGGCAGGCAAACGAAGAAGTCGTAACAGATAATTATGAAAAAACAGTTGAATTGCCAATAACAAACGATGGTGAAATAAAAGAAAGTAAACAGGACGATAAAAATGATGTTGCAAATAGCACTTCAATTTCAGGAGAAAAGCCTGCAGATAAAAAAGAACCAACTGTAACGCCAATTGTGAAACTGGAGGATAAAAAAATAACCATGGCCGAAAAAGATGTAAAAGAGAAAGAACAGGCTAAGAAAAAAAATAAAGGAAACGAAAAAGGGTTTTATATACTTGCCACCGGAGGTACCGATGCTGGAAGCACCAAATTTTTATCTTACAAAAACAGTAATACTACCCCCAAGTATGGTGCCGGTCTGGGGTATCAGTTTAATAAAAGGTGGAGCGTACAAACAGGTTTTTATGCTGTAAATAAAAAATATGTTGCCCAGCCTGCCGATTACAAAATAAAACCCGGTTCTCCAATGGGAATTTATCCTTTGGAAAAAATAAATGCTTCTAATATTGTTTATGAAATACCGCTGTTTGTAAGGTATAATTTCATCAGGCGGCAGTCTTTTACCTTATATGCATTAGCCGGAGCTTCGTCTTACATTATGCAAAAGGAAAACTATGATTGTTTTTACAGGTATTACAATACACTTTATGAACATAATTGGCAATACAAAGGCAACAAGCATCTTTTTTCTACTGCAGTATTTTCTATTGGTATAGAAAAAAATATTTCTTCCAGGGTTTCAATTCTTGCAGAGCCATCTTTTGCTGTGCCAATTGCGGGGGTTGGCGATGGCAAGGTTAAACTGTATTCAACAGCATTACAGGCCGGTGTTAAATATAATCTCTTCAAAAAAAAATAGTTTTAGTTAAATAAGTAGGTCTGTAAAGAGTTAGAGTATGCCTTATATAATAGGTTTGGGTTAATACTGCCCGATGCTGAGGGGAATATTCTAAAAATTCTGAAGGTATATACCTTTGCCAATTAATAGTTTCATCAAATATTTGGATATTTTTAAACATCCCGTTATCTTCGCCGTCCCTTATTTAAGGTGGAATTAAACCCTATTATGTAACCCAAAAAAATGTCTATTTTTTATGGCTGTTAAAATGAGACTGCAACGCC
>CAZBTD010000028.1:0-32582 GCA_964494815.1 uncultured Ferruginibacter sp.
ATATATTCTTTCCTGGAAATGCCTCGTTCACCAATTTGAGATTATCATACATAGGGGTGCCGCCACTCCAGGGTTCGTACCAGTGAAAGCCAATGCCCCATATATATTTTGATGCAACCGGATCATTAAAATATGTTTGTGCTCTTTGATAAATTAAATCCCTGTTGTGGTCCCACACAATTATTTTTTTATTAGACAATCCTTCTTTTACCATTGTTGGTCCAAGATGATTTTTTAAAAAATCTCTTTCTTCCTCTGCTGTGTAGATACAGCTCTCCCATATTTGTGTTGCCATAGGTTCGTTCTGTACACTGATGCCCCATATCGGTACGCCTTCTTTTTCATATGCTTTTATAAACTTGGTGTAATACAATGCCCAGCTTTTATAAGCATCTTGTTTTAATTTTCCACCATGAAGCATATCATCATTTGTCTTCATCCACGATGGCGGGCTCCACGGGCTGGCAAACAAAGTGAGTTTACCACCTGCGGCTTTCATTGCCTCTTTTATAAATGGTATTTTAAATTTTTTATCGTGTTGTATGCTGAATGATCTTAATGCCGTATCACCATTGTTCACATACGTGTACATATCACTACTGAAATCGCAACTGTTAATATTTGTTCTTGCAACTGTATAGCCAATTCCTTCTTTCTTATCAAAATATGCTTTTAATATTTCCTGCTGCTTATCTTTTGGCATTTTATAAAATGTTTCTGCAGCCGCATCAGTTAGTGCGGCACCTATGCCCATATACGTTTGAAATTTCTTAGCCGGGTCAACAAAAACTGTTATTTCATTTTCAAAAGGTTGTGGTTTGCTTATAAATGCAGAGCCTTCTGTTGCAGATATTTTATTGGCTGTGTTTTCTGCGGTGGTGTAGGCTTCCACTTTTTTTCCATCGGTAAAATGTTTTTGTGCAATAGCAAATGATGGCAACATTAAAGCCATGCATATTATTTTTACTGTTTTCATGTTTTTATTTTTTTGTATCCTGGAATTTGTAAATAGCTATGTAATGCGACCTTACTAATGATGCCTTAGGTATTTCCTGCCCCTGCAAAAAAACTGCAATAGACCTTGATGGTTGTGCAGGCATGTGACAATCAATACAATTTTTTTCTACTGATGCCGTAGCTACATGAACTGGTGTTTTAAATGAATTATCACTTGTATTATGGCAAGTCATGCACTTTGCTGAAAGCAATTCTTTTTTGTTTCGCTGGTTTTGGTGTGTATCATGACAGGTGTTACATGTCATTGAATTACTCATTATAAAACACTTGCTGCTTTTAAGCAAGCCCACCTGGTTTCCATGTACATCAATATTACCACTCATAACAGCGGCATTGTGCAATGAATCAATTGTAAAATAATCTGAAAGCCTATTGCCCACCGTAAACTGAAAAGATGGTTTTGTTTTTTGAATATTGCCGCCATGGCACAATGCACAAATATCGAGTTGTTGTTCTCTTGAAAGCTTAGCAGGGTTCACAATAAACTTTGCTGTTTTATCAGCCGTGTGGTTTGTTTGATATTCCACATGCTTTACTGCAGGGCCATGACATTTTTCACAACTAACACCATAGATAATTTTGTTTTTGTCAAACTCCATTGGCTCCATAGCATTTGCAGGAATTCCTTCTGCATAAGAGGCATGGCACTCAAGGCAACGGGATGTAACCGGCCTGTCAATCATTACTTTTTGAGAAGGGAAGCCAGGACTGTTAGACCATTGATTAGCTGCAGTAAAATATGTTATTGGTAATTGATACAACCTGTTGCCCCGCCAATTCAAATATGACTGACCCATTACGCCTGATCCGATTACTATATCAAACTTCATAGCTTTTTTTTCTACGCCTCTTACATAGGCCACCTGGAAAAGACCGCTGTCTCTTTTTTCCATGGCCAGTTGTATACTTGATGTGTAGTTGTATGTGTTGCTGTCTTTTTTAAAATTTCCCATTACAGAATTTTCATTTGCAGGCAACGCTGTAAGATGATGTGCAGTAAGCAAATGGCTTTCATAAATTGATTTATGACAGGAGATACACTTTTCATCACCAGCATAATCAGCAAAACCATTTTTTTGTACTACTGCTTTTTCTTCTGTAGCCGATTCATTCATACACCTCGACATAAGAAAAACCGACACTCCAAGCAGGCATGCAATTAAAATGAAACGGTATTGTGTCCGCCATTTATTAAACCTGTTGTACATCTGCCGTAACTTTTTTAAATTCAGCAATAAGAAAATGTTTTATCAAATCAATCCCACATATATGTTGCCACGGCACCTGCCACTAACGATGTGGCTGCCCATTTGCTTTTATACCTGATGTTGAACGATGTTGTGCTGCTTCCTTCATTTAATACAAGCAATACTTTTTTCCCATCGGGCCTTTTAAATGCCACACTTGTTAATGGTGATGGTGTGGTGCTGTGTATTCTTACAGAACCTGCCGGAACAAACTTTGAAATATGCCCAACAATATAGTATGATACATTTCTTACAATGGTTCCATCGAGTGTGATAGCGCCTTTACATTCTGTGCAGCCTCCGGGAGTGTGAGGATTATAACCGCCATCATTTGCAAGGTTCCATTCCAATGCCACCCTGCTCCAGTTTCGCAAAGACCCTATTATTACATTCTTTGTATGCCACTTTAGGTCGCCATCAAATGCGCCGCTGCCAGATGTCCATTGTTCGGTAAAATATAAATTCTTATCAGGATGCACCGTATGCACTGCATCGAGTGCACTTATATCACCAGCATATAAATGAAAAGCAGAGCCATCAATGTATTGTTTTGCTGCTGCATCATTTAAAATAGTGATTGGGTAATTGGCGTTATCGCAGTTGTGATCCCATATAATTATTTTGGTATTAACAGATGCTGAACGAAACGAAGGGCCCAAATTGTTTTTTATGAAATCAGCCTGCTCTGTTGCAGACATTACCATACTTGGGTTGTTGCCACCATGTTGCGGTTCGTTCTGAATAGTAATGGCGTCTATATCAATCCCCTTCGCCTTCATTGCCTGTATATACCTGATAAAGTATTGTGCATATACTGAATAATACTCTGGCTTTAGATTGCCGCCAATGCTGCTCCCATTTGTTTTCATCCATGTTGGTGCACTCCATGGAGAACCTAATAGTTTTATATTGGGATTAATTGCAAGTATTTCTTTCAACACAGGAATTAAATACAAAGTATCTCTTGATAATGAAAAGCTGTCGAGGTTTATATCTGTATTTCCCGCCTGCAGATCGTCATAGCTAAAAACCTCTTCACTTAAATCAGATGCTCCGATGCTTAAACGCAGATAACTTATCCCGATAGAATTTTCACCGGTGCCAAACAGCTCTTGTAAAAGTGATGCCCTTTGAACGCTGCTTAAACGAGCTAATAGGTAAGCGCTGCCACCAGTAAGTGTGTAACCAAACCCATCAACAGATTGAAAAGCCTGAGCACTGTCTATATCAATGTTTGCATTTGTATTGGCAGTGGTGCCAAACTGCAGTGCTGTTGTTTGTTTTTGCAACAGCATGGATTTATCTCCCTTTGTTATCCATTGGGTAATGGCAGGTCCAGTTGGTGTGGGATCGGGTGTTGGGGTAATGCCTCCGTTATTAGTTTTTTTACAATTAGCATTAATTGACAAAACGCATGCTGAAGTGAGCAGCAATAAAATATACCTTTGTTTCATACGGCGACTTATTTTTTATTTAAGAAAACTATTGGCTGGTTATTCCTGGCAATTGCAAGTAATTTTTGGCTTCCTTTTGTAGTAATCCATTTGGCATCCCTTGCCTCGCCATCAACATCATTCACGCTATACTTTTTTTCAAATGCTTTTTTTTGTTTGTCAAAATAAAAAACAGTTGGTTGTAATGCATCATATCTTCCTTCGTAAGGTATGGTACCAAAGAAGTTTCCTGCGGCCACAATATTTCCATTGTCTTCATATGCAAAAGTCATAACAGGTGCTAATTGTAATTCCTCCGGCAAATCAACTTTTGTAAAATTTCCTTTCCCGTCATTTATAAAGCAAGATGAGGCAAGTGTTTCTGCTTTAAATTCTTTGTACCCTTTAAACAAATCATAGAACATATACTGTACGGTTTGTCCAGCCACTTCGCTGTAAGTAAGGTATGCTTTTTTTAATACCGGCAAAGCCCGTTCAAGTTCATCTTTGGCAAGAAAAGGATACTCTTTACCATCAATTGTATAACACATTACCTGCTCGGTGCCGCCATTGTTATCAAAATCTTTCACATACAATTTTAATGGTCCATTCTTTCCAGCATACAGTTTGCTATTATGACCCCAGTTGCCTGCAAGTATGTCAATAAAGCCATCGCCATTTATATCAGTAGCTTTTACTGTTTGCCAAAGGCCGGTTGATACAGGCAATTCCTGTTTAGTAAACTTCCCTTTATTGTTTATAAACACTGTTACCGCCATCCATTCACCAACAACTATAAGATCGGGCCAGGTATCATTATTTACATCTGCAAAACATGCCTCTGTAACAATGCCGAGCTCATCAAGATTTATCATTTTATCAAACGCTGCAGAAAAGTGAACCGAATCTTTCTTTCCGTCATTTAAAAAAAAGAAAGACGATTTTAAATTAGCATACGATGAAGGCAATCCGGTACAACCAATAAAAATATCTGTGTCTCCATCTTTGTCAATGTCTGCTACCGCTATACAGCTTTTGTTATCGTAACGCTGTGTTAAAAAACCTGCTGCTTTTTTAAACTTACCTTTACCATCATTCAGGTAAAGCCTGTCTTCCATTGTTTTGGCATTCTTTGGCACTTCATTTCCGCCACTCACTACATACAGATCTTTTGTTCCATTTCCATCCGCATCAAAAAATAATGCATCTACATCTTCGCAGCCCCCATCGGGAATAAATAATGACTCTTCGGAACTTTTGAAAGAACCATCTATTTGCTGCAACATTAAGGCACCAGCCTGCCCTAAAGCGCCACATGCATAAAAATCATCTAACCCATCGCCATTCACATCTGCCACGGCAAGCTTTGGACCCCTTGTTGACATAAGGTGGGGAACTAGGTATTGAACATTATAATCAAGAAAATCATTTTCTCTGTGCTGCCAATTTGCAGCAATTGGAGCTTGTTCCATTTCATTTTTAGCCAGAGGGAAAAATGCTGTATAATTAAAAATACCAGCAGCATCTTTTTCTAAAACAGCAAGTGATTTTTTTATTGAAACATTTTTTATCACCTGGTATTTTTGGTTGGGCCAAACAATCAACAAACTGTCAATAGCCATTGTGCTATCTATACCAAAATGCAGTTTTGCGGGGCAGGAAGATTGAAACCCCCTTGTAAGCATCAGTTGCTGATACTGCATTTTATTTTTTTGAAACAGGTATGCTTTTGCGCCAATGCCAAATTTATTTGTACTGTCTCCCTTAAAAGAAAGGCTTATGGAACTTTTGTTTGAAGAAGTGTTTTTTAGAATTACCGCCGGTGCATTCAATGGGTTAATTATCAAATCAAGGCAGCCGTCGTTATCAAGGTCGGCGTAAGATGCGCCATTATAATATCCTTTCATTTTTCCTGTTCCCCATTCATTGCTCATATCTTCAAAATGCAATCCATCATTATTTTTAAAAAGAAAAGGATGAGAACTTCCGTCGGGCATTGCTTTTATTGCTTCATCATCAAACTTATCCGTTTGATCCAATCCTTTCATTTTAAGATCCGAGATAAAGCGTACATAATCCAAATCAACAGGGCGCTTTACAATGCCACTTGAAATAAAGAGATCCTTGTTGCCATCATTATCAAAGTCTGCAAATAGTGGCGACCAGCTCCAGTCTGTTGCCGATACACCGCTTATCAAAGATGTTTCACTGAAGCTTACACCATTACCATTATTTCTTTGCAAACAATTTTTTGAATACTGCTTTTGATAGCCTTGTATTTCCAATTTCACTTTATAAGTGTCAGGATTTTCATCACTTCCATATGTTTTTAGTGTTTTTTCATCTGGAGGCAACATATCCACTGTTACAATATCCATTTGTCCATCATTATTATAATCAGCGGCATCATTACCCATACTAAAGCGGCTGTAGTGCCTAAAATGCCGGGCGCCACTTTCTGTAAAAGTTCCGTTGCCGTTATTCAAATAGTAATAATCGTTCTCATGAAAATCATTGCCGATATAAATATCGTCCCAACCATCATTATTAAAATCAGCAAAAGCTAACCCAAGCCCGTAGCCCAAATTACTTTGGTAAATACCTGCTTGTTTTGACACTTCTGTAAACCTGCCGCTAATGTTGAGATCATTCCTGTATAGCCTGTCCCCGGATAATGAATCGTACGATTTTCTTTTACTTGTGTCTGATATGTTTGCGTGGGGGTGATGTGACTGGTTAAGAATATAGCAATCTAAGTCGCCATCATGATCGTAATCAAAAAAGCCTGATTGCGTTGTAAAGCAGGCTGTGTTCAATCCGTATTGTGCAGATTTTTCGCTGAAGGTGTTATTGCCGTTATTGATGTAAAGTTCATTATGTCCTGTTAAGCCATACTTATTGCTTATTGTGGAAACATACATATCCAGCAAGCCGTCATTATTTACATCTGCCATACTTACGCCGCTGCACCAGTCTGAAATGCCCGAAACGCCAGCTTTGTTTGTAATATCTTCAAATTGAAAATTTCCTTTATTGAGATAAAGTTTATTGTGCCCCTTACTGTTTGCAGTAAAATAAATATCATCAAGCCCGTCGTTATTAATATCGCCAGTTGCTACACCACCACCGTTGTAGTAATAGAGATAGTAAAGTATGTTCAGCATTTTTTTCTTTTCGAGTGTATTGCTGAAAGTAATATGGGTTTCTGATTGAGGCACTTCTGCAAAAAGCAGATTTTCTTTTTTGGGTCTACACGATGCAATAGACAGGACCGTTAAGAGAAATAAAATATACCGCATAAAAATACAATGTGAATACACAAAACAAAATTTACATGACAGAGATAAAAAAGGGCTGCACAAATTTTGTACAAGCCCTTTTACTATTTTTTATACAGGTAATTTTTATTGCCTGCTGTTGTACAATGCCAGCACTTCAGAAGCTGATAAAGCTTTGCCATACAACCGGAACTGATCCATTTTACCGCTGAATGCACTAATCCAACCATCGGTTGGGCCGTCCACACCGGCATGTTTATTCCAACCTCCTAATATTAAATTAGCTCCATTTTTTAAGTTAAGTGCTCCCAATGGAGAACCACCTGCTGTAAAGTTTCCTGATGTTCCTGGTGTTGGAACTTCTGTACCGTCAAAATAAATAGACAATTTAGAAGTGGTTTCATCATAACTGAAAACTAAATGGTGCCAGTTTCCATCAAATAATGGCTTTGCAAAAGACTGGTTGGTATATTCAACCCAGTGATCCATTAAGGCAAACTTAAACGTACACTTATCAATCGCAGCATGTTCTACAAGAAGAAATGCAGAACTGTTATGCCAATAATCTTTATCCGTAAGAGAGAAATACAATTCCGTATTGGGGTTTACGGTATTGTTTACCCAAAGCGAAATAGCACAGCTGGTTGCATTTTTAAAATCATTTGCCGTTGAGTATTTAACAGCGTCAGATCCTGTACCCTGAATGCCTTTACCACTAACGCCATCTGCAGATGCCAATGGATTAGCTGAAGCAAAATTTGCACGGATACTGTCCACCGCATTCATTAACGGATCAGAAGTGGTTCCATCAAATGCAGCATAGAATTTAAGAGGCCCACCCGGAGGATTTGCGTCCGCAGGATAGTCGCCTAATGCTGGTCTTTCTTTTTTATCACAGGAGAAAAGCATGATTGAAGCCAGCCCAAGTACTGCGAAATATTTTTTACTTGATTTCATTTTTATTAATTTTTATTGTGAAAGAGATGATTGATTATAACCATTCCTTTAATTAATCTTACCATTCTGGGTTTTGTACAAGCACGCCATTTGATTTATCAATTGCAGGCTGTGGGATAGGATAGTAACGACACCTGTTTGTATAACCCATACCTCCAAGAACAGAAACTGCGTCACCCCATCTTACCAAGTCAAAGAATCTTTCGCCTTCAAGCCCAAATTCTGCTCTTCTTTCCTTTTTAATGGATGTTCGCATTGCCGCTTGTGTTGTATATGTTATGTCTGACATACTTACTCTTCCCCTCACCTGGTTTACCAGATCTTCTGCAGCCGTACCGTTACCAAGTTCGTTCTGGCATTCTGCAGCCATTAATAAAACATCAGCGTAACGTATCACACGTTGGTTTATCCAGTAAGCTCCATCAAGGTAACCGGTTGAACGGCGCATTGCAGGATCTGCATACACTTTCTTGTTCCAATATTTTTGGGGAAGCACTGTTGGATAAGCTGGCAATACACCTCCATAACCACCAGTTGAAGGATCATCAGACTGGCCTGAGAATAACACTGAAGACGCCAGCCTTGGGTCGCCTGATTCAAATGAATTAACAAAATCATCTGTAGGCGTATTCCAACCCCAGCCAAGATTCCAGCCGGTTGCATTTGCAGCCCTTACACCCTGGCAGGTTGCATACCATGAGCCATAATCGTCTGTTTTGTTTGGCCCATTATAGTTTTGCCATTCCAGTATAGATTCGCTGCCATTTTCGCCTGCATCTTTAAATACACCGTAGTAGCTTGGGTTTAGAGAATATTGGCCTGAGCTAATAATCTCTTGACAAAGGCCCAAGGCCTGGTTATAATTTTGCCTGTACAAGTGCGTTTTTGCAAGTAATGCTTTAGCAGCCCAAGCTGTTAATCTACCGGGAAATTGATTATTTCCTGCTGGGGTAAGCCAGTTGGCGGGAAGATTGTTAGCTGCAAACGTTAGATCGGCATCAATCAAAGCATATATTTCTGCTACTGTTGCTTTAGGCACATTAGCATCGGAAGCTTGGTAAAGCCTGAAATCAATTTTTGGTACTTCGCCATAAGTTCTTACTAAATCAAAATAACAGAATGCCCTGAAGAAACGGGCTTCAGCCCTGTTTACATCTGAACCCAGATCTGACAACCCAAGAGAATCTGCAGTTTGCAAGGCAGTATTGGTAAGGTGTATAACTGCATAATGGCCATCCCAGTAAAAATTAGAAGCCCACAGATCTTTTACATACTGGTAGTTATCAAAAGGTGCAACCCATTCTGCACCATCTGAAGGTTCGCTTCCTTTTTGAGAATCATCTGAACGGAAGTTGTGCATACCCTGCCATGGAATACCACCAAATACCTGCCCATTATCATAGTTTTTTACATTGCTGTATATACCATATACCAGGCCTTGTATTCCACCTTGCTCAAGATCATCGAGAGTGGCTGTTAACGGCTTGCGGTCTAAGAATTTTTTACAACCCGAAGCCATGAACAAAATAGTTATAGCCAGGAGAGAAACACCCCAAAGGCTCTTTTTTATATTTTTCATATCTAAGCTTTTGTTTTATTTAATCAATTAAAATGTAACATTCACACCAAACGTTGTAACCCTTGGTATTGCACCACCTGCATAATCCACACCAAATGATGTTGCATTACCTCCAAACTCAGGAGTATAACCCAAATTGTGTTTGAATGTTTTCAGGTTTTGAACATTTGCAAATAGACGGATATTCCTTGCTTTTATTTTTGCTGCAACATTCTGACCAAAATTATAGCCCAATTGCAAATTCCTTATCCTGAAATAGCTTCCGTCTTCAATGCTGTAAGTTGATGCTTCATAATTGATCCTGTGATCTTGTCCTAAAATTGGATCCCAATTAGAAGTACCTTCTCCATGCCACCTGTTGATCTTGAATGCTGGATAATTTATCCTTTGATATGGTGACTCTGTAGCACCCCATGTCCTGAATATTTCGTTACCATATACACCGCCCACATCTACACCGAGATCAAATCCCTTGTATTGCAGGTTAACTGAACCGCCATAAGTAAAATCTGGTGTTGGATTACCGATATTTGTTTTATCGGCAGTATTAATTTTACCATCTCCATTCATGTCTTTAAATTTCAAATCACCTGGCCCATAGGCAAACTCTGTATTAACCGGCGATTTTAATTTATCAGCATAAGACTGGTAAATACCTTCTACAACATAACCATAGAAAGAGCCAATTGGTTCGCCAACCACAGTTCTGTTAGGCCCATTGAATATTGCAAAGTCTTTGCTTGCTAATTCAAGTACTCTGTTCTTATAGGTAGTTAGGTTGCCACTTATTGTTACCGTAAAGTCTTTGTTTACTTTTTGTGTCCAGCTTCCAGAGAATTCAAAACCGCTGTTTTTGATGCTGCCAATATTAGTTAAACCATCGCTTGCACCGCTGATGCCGGGTATAAAGGTCATCAGATCTTTTGTAACCTTATCAAAGTAGTTGGCTTCAAAATGCAGCCTGTTAGAGAAAGCGTTTAATTCAACACCAACTTCTTTTGCATGAACAGTTTCCCATTTTAAGTTACGATCAGGAAGATATTGTTGTGAATAGGCCACATAAATATCATTTCCGAAAATAGCAGCAGATCCACTTCTTAAACCAGGGAAATAAGGATAATCATAACCATAAGTATTTTGATTACCCAGCACACCGATTGATGCTTTTAATTTGAGATAGTCAAATATTTGCTGGCTCTTCATAAAGTCTTCTTTAGTAAGCTCCCATGCTGCACCCAATGCCCAGAAATTCTGCCAGCGGTTGTTTGGTGAAATCTGAGAAGAACCATCTCTTCTGTAAGAAGCATTTACGAAATACTTCCCGCCATAGTTGTACAACAACCTCACAAGTCCTGATACAGTTGTTCTTTCCCATTGACCAGATGAAGAACGCATAGACTGGTTATCTCCAAAGCCATTATTAATATACCAAAATCTTGGATCGTTTGGTATTGCCTGGCCGGTTTGGCTTTGGCTTACTGATCCTGAACGACCTTTGAAATCACTATAATACGTGGTAAACCCAGCATTCACAGTAAAATTATTCTCCCCATATTTTTGTTTATAAGAAAGAATATGATCCTGCTGGAATTTCCTCCAGCTTTGGTCGTTTTCATTTACCCTTGTTGTCGGGCTGTAAGCAAATGTTTTATCAATTGTTACATCATAAGAGTTGTAAAGCGGAGTGTAAACCCTTGTGTTTACATTGCTCATATCAGCATAAAATGTACTTCTAAAAGTAAGATCCTTTATAAGTGTAAGTTCTGCAAATACACTTCCTACTAACCTGTGCTCATAGCTCAATGTTTTATCCCATTCATTTTCCAAAGCCAGTAATGGGTTTACAACACCAGAGTTTTGGAACCTTGGTAATTCATAATACAGATTCTGGTTTGTACTATCAATTCCGTAAGGATTTTTTGTATAAACAGTTTTAGTAGTTGATGGAACAAATGGAACTACTTTTCTTGCTGCATCCAACACCCATGATGCACCATATGGGTTCTTTTGTTTAACTGCGTTTATGTTAAACCCAACTTTTATTGCTTTTGAAAGCTTAACCTCGTCATTCATTGAGATCATAAACTTCTCCAGTTTTTCATGGCGAATAATGCCCTCATCGGCTTGATAACCTAGCCCCATTGAAAACTTATTCTTCTCAGTGCTGGAAGAAACGCTCATATTATATGAGTTGAATTTTCCAGTACGTGTTACCGCATCAATCCAGTCTGTATTACCAGTCCATGGTGTATAATCAAAGTCTGGAATGGGTGTAATCAGGTTTGATTTTTCTTCTTCAAAAAGCGTTTTGAATTCTTGTGTGTTGGCAAGCTGTATTTTATCAACTAATTTTTTAGTGCCGTAGGTAGCATTAAAGTTAACGGTCATCTGCCCGGCTTTTGCCTTTTTAGTTGTAATAGCAATTACACCAGCAGCACCCCTTACACCAAAAATCGCAAGTGAAGAAGGGTCTTTTAAAATTTCTATTGATTCAATATCATTTGGATTGATATAATCTATATTATCATTCAAAATACCATCTACTACATACAGCGGCGATACAGAACCGATACTGATAGTACCCCTGATCCTGATATCTGGAGCCTGACCTGGTGTTCCGCTATTCACAACAGAAAGACCAGCCACTTTTGCTTGCAAAGAAGATACTGGATTTGTATTTGGTTTGTCTGCAACTTCTTTACCTGATATTTTTGTAATAGAACCGGTAAGGTCCCTTTTACTTGCTGTACCGTAACCAATCACCACCACTTCATTAATATCTTTTGCGGCAATCTGCATTGTTATATTTATTGTGGTGCGTCCACCTACAGCTACCTCCTGGCTTACGTATCCTACAGACGAAAACACCAGCACGGCTCCGTCAGGAGCTGTTATGCTGTAAGAACCATCGGTTCCTGTTGCTGTAGCAGCATTTGAACCTTTTATCCTAACGGTTACAGAAGGAATTCCCTGCCCATCAGGACCAGATACCTTACCGTTTACTTTGGTTTCCTGTACAATAAAGTCTTTTTGAGTAATAACCACTAGGTTATTATCAAGCACTTTGTAGCCCAGGCTTGTTTCAATAAGAATGCCATCAAGCACCTCTGTTACAAGCGTATTGTTGGCATTAATGCTCACTTTGCGGTGGGCTGAAATAACATCATCGTTGTAAAGAAAACGAAAGACGCTTTTCTTTTCAATTTGTTTTAGTGCTGTTTTTAGTTCTGCCGATTCCAACCGGAGTGTAATCCGCTCCTGTGAATAGGTTTTTGCAGAAACATGCAGTGAAACAAACAACAGCAATGCAATAGTACATTTCATAAGCAGCAGTAGTTTGTAAATGCTTTTCCGCTGGGGAATCACAAGCATTCGTTTGGCATTTTTCATATTTTTACGTTTTGGTAGATAAAATGAGAACTATATGGCTTTACAGAATTTTGGTTTTTGTTTTTTCTATCTGGGGAAATGTTGGCGCATTTCCCCTTTTTTATAATATTTCGTTTTTATTTTTTTGTAATTGTTATCCGATCGTTTTTAATATTAAAAGAAAAAGGAGTAGCCAGTTGCAGCGCTTTCAAGGCTTCGCCTACCGTTTCTTTTTCAAAGTTTCCCGTTAATGGCTCTTTCTTGAGTTTTTCATCCATAATATCAATCGTTACATTATACCAGCGCTCCATCTTTAACACCACATCTTCAAAGGTTTCACCACTAAAAACAAGCCTGTTCTGCACCCATGCTGTTTCAATTACAGTACTGTCTGCCGGGTAAAAAGTGAGATGGCTTACAGCAATAAAAGGCTTTTCGGCCACCACATTGGCTTTTACATTTTTTGGGTTTAATTTACTGTTGATGGTTTTGTATTCATCATTATTAATTACCAGTTATTCATTCGGCTTCAGCATTATTTTTTCCTGCCTCTCTTTTAATGTAAACTCTATACTACCACGAACAAGGCTGGTTTCAGTGGTTTTTTCACCGGGGTAACATTTTACATTAAAAGCTGTTCCCAGCACTTTAATATCCATTTTCCGGGTATGGATTAAAAACGGGCGCTCCGTGTTTTTTACTACATCAAAATAAGCCTCACCCACCAGTGAAACTTCTCTTAGTTTATTTCCATAGTTTTTATCGTAATCAAGCTGGCTGCCTGCATTGAGCCACACTTTGGTTCCATCGGGCAATACCAAACTTGTTTTAGAACCGTTTTTTGTGCTGATCTGATTTTTTGACTGCACCGCTGCTGTCGCCTCTGAAGAATTTTTACCGCTATTCAGAAAGTAAATACTTCCTGCTATTACCGTGGCAACCGCTGCAGATACCAAGGCAACCATCCACTTTCTTTTGCTGCTTTTTATTGTAACTTCTTCTTCCTGCCCTCCATCAATAAAATGATCGTCCTGTGTAAATCTGCCCTCGTCAATCCCCATATTTTTTATCTGCTGCACCAATTCTTTATACTGATTTTCGGCATATTGCCTGTCCTGCTCAACCGGGCTTTGCCACAAATCATGAAATATTTCTTTTGAATACCCGGCGCCAGGGTTTTGCCTTAGCAATTCCTCTAACTCCTGCAGTTCTTCCACAGAAGCTTCGCCGGATAATTTTCTTGCCATGAGCAACCAAATATGTTCAGGAGTATTATCCATTACAGTTAAAGACACGGTAAAAGGTTAAATCTACCAAAGTGTGTTAAAATATTTTAACAGTAATTCCGGGCAAGAAAGGATTAGGCTTTTTTAAGATCGAAGCTAATAGAGGTGCTTATTTTCTTTAAGGCAATCGCCATTTGGTTATCGATTGTTTTTACAGAAATATTGAGCAGGCGGGCTATTTCATTGTACCGCAGCCTGTCTTCTTTTACTAACTTAAAAATAAGCCGGCAACGTGGTGGTAGTTTTTGAATTTCGCTGTTAATCTTCTTTACAGCTTCCGAGGTAATGAGCAACTGCTCAGGGTTGTAGGGGCTCATGGAAGTATTGAGCGATATTTCTTCCAGGGAAATGATATCTTTTCTAAAATGCCGGGAAAGGTAATTAAGTGATGTATTTTTTGTACTTACATAAAGATACAGTTTCAGGTTGTCGACCTTAACAAGCTCGGCCCGGTTTTGCCATATTTTTATAAACACATCTGATACTATTTCTTCTGCAAGCTCATTGTTTTTTATAATGGAGTTGGCAAACTTGAGCAGGTAGGGCATATAAGCAATATATAACTGGGCATAAGCATGCTGGTCGCTGTCATTGCTTATTTTGTTTTGCAACTCTTTTATTTCCTGTGCAGTTATCATTGTTTGGCGGTTAAGCAATCGATTGCGTGAATGCAATTTATAAAACAATTATTTAAATAAAGCTTTGATTCTGAAATTTTTAATGCCGGTTGGTATTGATTGTGCTTATTTAGCGACAACACCCTCTGTATATTGCTCTCCTGCAACCTTGTCTATTGTATATTTGCCTCCTTATGGGACAAAAAAAGCTGCTTCGTTTTAATGCCATCAAAACATTTGCAAATGTGCTGGAATACCCTGAGAATATGCAAGGGCAATGGAAAAGACATTTTAAAAATAATCAACCAATAATATTAGAACTGGCCTGTGGGAAAGGGGAATACACAGTAGGCCTGGCAAAAATGTTTACCGATAAAAATTTTATTGGAGTGGATGTGAAAGGCAACCGTATATATATAGGCGCAAAAAAATGCTTAGATGAAAATTTTTCTAATGCTGCATTTTTACGAACGCAAATTGGTATGCTGCCGCAATATTTTGAAAAAAATGAGGTGTTGGAAATATGGATCACTTTTCCTGATCCGCAATTGCGTACTTCAAGAGCAAAGAAACGATTGACGCATCCCATTTTTTTAAGACACTACCAGCAAATATTAAAACCCGGTGGTTTTATACACTTAAAAACAGATTCACCGGTACTGTATGCTTTTACAAAGAAGGTAATTGATTTGTACGGGCTAACCTGTGCCGAAGAATATGATAATGTGTATGAACAAACAAATAGTGAAGTACTGAAAATAAAAACACATTATGAATCTCTTGATATTGCACAGAGCAATCGGATTTTCTATTTGCGCTTTTCATTGCCGGAAATATTACCAGAGAAAGACATTGAATTGCAGGAATTTTTAAAGGAAATGGAAAATACTGAAAATTCAGGGCAAGCAAAACAAACAAATTATGAGCAGGCTGGTTGAAGGTGAAGATTTTTATTATAATGAAGATGGTTACATGGTACTTACTGAAAAGTTCCATTTGCAAAAAGGGTTTTGCTGCGGTAATGGGTGCATGCATTGCCCTTACCGTTATGTAAATGTACCAGAGCCCAGGAGGAGCGCCTTGCTAAATAACAGAGAAATAAAAAAGAGCTGATATGAAAAAAGCTGCTGGTATAAAAAAGCCAACCAAAAAATTCAAGGATGCCAGCCTAGAAAAACCTAAAGCCCCTTCTTATTCTTTTTTTGAGGACGTGTATGATGTGGTGCGGCAAATTCCCAAAGGGCGTGTTACATCTTACGGTGCTATTGCCAACTACCTTGGCACAAAGTTAAGCGCAAGAATGGTGGGCTGGGCTATGAACGCTTCAAGTGCAGCAAAACCCAAAGTACCTGCACAAAGGGTGGTTAACCGAAATGGGATGCTCAGCGGCAAACATCATTTTGAAACACCAACATTGATGGAAGAGTTATTAAAAAAAGAAAAGATTGAAGTGGAAAATGACAAAGTGGTGAACTTTGAAAATCTGTTTTGGGATCCTGCGACAGAATTGAGCCTGTAATTATTATATCAAATTTGATTTACACGCCAAACATTTATTTATTAGAGATTAACCTGCAGCAACTTTGTTTTACTTCAAATAAAATTCATGGATAAACAAACACATACAGGCACCATCACTTTTATCCATCACGAAAAAGACTACGCTACTATAGAGTATATAGCAAATGGAAAAAAGAAAACTATCAATGGCAATGTGAGTGAGAAGGAACAACTGAGATTAAAAGAAATAAAAGCCATCAAAAAAATACATTCCTTCCGCATTGGTGATGAGGTGAGTTTTGCAATAATTCCTTCCGTCAAAGGAGACAAAATGGTGGCAGGCTTTATTGAGTTTCGTTTTAACAATGCGTACAATAATATTATAAACAAAGCCACATCCGAAAACAGGTTTGTGGGGTATTTAAAAAAAGTTGGTGATGATTATTTTGTAAAAGAAACTACCAGCTATATTTTATTTCCGCTGAAAATATCAGCATGGGAAATACCACCACACGAAAGCCGGATGAATGAGCCAGTATTTTTTAAACTGGATAATATTGATAAACCCAACACGGCAACTGCCGCTTTATATAAAAGTGAGTTCATACCGGAATATAAAACTGCACAACAGTATTATAAAAATAAAACAGCGGCAGATGGCCTTGTTTATAAAGTAACACCTTTCGGAATTTTTATAACTCTTTTCAATAATAAAATCCAGGCCAGGGTTTCTATTGTAAAGGGCAGCAGAGTTGACGTAAAAACTGGTGATTTGATAAAAGTATTAATCACATATATCAGCCCGGCAAAAATTGTAGTGGAAAGAACCGCTTAGTTTTTAAAATTCTTCCATCTCCTCTTCTTTCAACCGAAGCAACAACATAATTTTCATTTTAGACGGCGCTGTTAATGCAAACCATAAAATTAATGTCCCGGCCAGTGCAAGAAAAGCATAATTGCCTGTGAGCATAAAACAAATGGTATTAAACAATGACGGCGCCTCAATCAAAGCCCATTGAATGATGCTTACAGAACGGTACGCCTCTGTTTTTGTTTTTACATCAGCCCGGGAATCCCTTAGTTGATTTGCTTTCTTTTTAAACAATGATGCTCCAATAAAAACACCTGCAAAAGAAATGGCAACAGCAACTAACTGCAGTTCCTTATCAAGATGCGAAAGCTGTGAAGAAAAACCGCCTGAGTAAGTAAGATAAAAAGCAATGGCCGCAAATAATATTTGCCCCAGCAAAAGGGCTTTGTGCAAAACAGCCAATACCTTTAATCCACTCTTATTATTCATGCTCATTTATAATAAGGGCTTATCATTAAGTAAACAACCACTCCTGTTACTGCTACATAAAACCAAACAGGCCAAATTATCCTTACCAATTTTTTATGCTTGTCGTATTCTCCTGTTAATGCCCTATACGCTGCAAATAAAATAAATGGCAGCGCTAAACCAGCTAATGGAATATGTGTAAGCAATATTGCAAGATATACTGTGCGGCGGCTCCCTGCTGCTGCTCTTTCTGCTTCGCTTATTCCTTTAATGCCGTCTGTTTCTCCATACATAGTTTCTCCGGCAAAAAGATGATGACAGATATAAGAGATAAGAAACAAAACAGATAAGATCATTGCAGTCATCATTATCTTCTTGTGAAGTAAAAAATTCTTTTGTTTTGCAAAATATAACCCCGCCACAAGCAGCATTGCCACCACAGCGTTGATAATAGCATTCATCAGTGCAAAAGTGTGTACATCAAAACCCAATTGTACCTTGCCGGCAAGATTGTATTTTCCTAAAACTGTCACCACTGCAAAAACAATAACAGAGAAAATACCAATGAGCCATTTTGCTTTGGAGTCATTTTTTTCTAAAGAGGGGGTAATCATAACGGGTGTTGAATAATGTTGATTATTTATGATGATTAATATTTAATGATTGTTATTTGTATCAGCTTCTTCCAAAAAGCTCTTTCAAAAACTCTCCAAAACTTCTTTTTTTCTCTTTCTCCAGCATCAGCAATGGAATATCTCTTACCAGCTTTGCCTGTTTTACTGAATCAAAGCCATTGTACCATCCTCTTACTACCCTGTGCCTATCCAAGAGAAAAAAGTTTTCGGTATGGATAAATGTTGAATCAATTTCAGTGTCAGCAATGCTTGCCTTGAGTTCTTTAAAAGCAAAATCATAAATTTCCTTTTTGTTGCCAGTAACAAACCACCAGTTATCGTGATTGCTGGTGTAACGATTTGCAAACTTCCGCAACTGTGGTACTGAATCATGTTCCGGGTCAACGCTAACAGATATGAATTGTACTATACTATCGTTGCTATTAGTAAAAGATTCCTGCAATTTCTTCATCCGAAGAGCAAGGCCCGGGCAAATGCTTGGGCAACGGGTAAAGAAAAAGTCTATCACAATTATTTTTTTCTTAAGAGAATCAAGTGCTACCGTTTCACCTAATTGGTTTATGAATGTAATGTTTTTTACTTTGTGCCAGGCTGTATCAATGCTTATCCTTCCATCTTGCTTTACCGTATCAACGCTATCATAAAAATATCGTGGCGGCATCTGTACGGCTTGCTCACTGTAATACTTTACAGCCACATAACCGACAAACGGCAGTACAGTTGCCAGCAACAATCCTAAAATCGCTTTCTTATTCATGTGACCTGTTTACTTTAATAAAAAACCACCGCACTTTATCAAGGACGATGGTTTAAAAATGTCAGTATAATTATATTCTTCAACTAATCTTTCGCCCCTTTATGCTGCGCCGGTACCTGTTCTGTTTTAGCAGGCGTGCCGTTATATTTATTACGCAGGTTTTTCCAGCTATCGCCATCCCACAAAAAGGCAACAATAAACCAGATAAACAAACACAGCGGAACAACAATAGTCATAATAAAATTCCTTATCTCATCCCCCAGGTGCATAAACACAGATACAATGTAATAGGCTTTTGCAAAAGACAAAATACAGATAACCCCTTTTACAAAAAGTATCATGCTGCTGCTGCCATACCAATGTTTTGCAAGGCCAAAACCTAAAATAAGCTCAACAATTGTAACTGCACTCAACAACCAGAATATTTTCCAGATACGCCCTGTTCCTTCTGATGGTGCATGCCCAAAAGTTATTTCAGGAGAGGAAACCTTGTGCTCTTGATGCTCACTCATAATTCTCTTTATTATTATTTTAAAACTTTCTTTTTATTGTTATATAAGATAGAAGCAAAGGAATACAAAAACCCATACCAAATCTACAAAGTGCCAGTACAAACCTGCTTTTTCTATCATTTCATAATGGCCCCTTTCGTCAAAATGGCCAAGCCTTGTTTTAATCCACATTACAACATTTATTACTACACCGCTAAATACGTGAAAACCGTGAAAACCTGTGATACCAAAAAAGTATCCTCCAAAAGCGATGGGACCGGTATGGTTTACATGTATGTTTGATTTTGCAATCATATCAACCAATTCGTTATTAGAAAGGGCCGACATATCATGTGCTGCTTCTCCTCCGTGGTGCAATGTAGATGCTATGTTTACCAATTGTTCATGCGGTGTTGTTTGCAATGCTGCTGCGATGGCAGTATGATCGACTTCGGCGCCCCACGGATTTAGCTTTACGGTTGTGGGTACTACATCTAAAGTACCATTACCAAGCAATGCAATATGATCTCCCGTTAATAAGTGCGTCCATTCCCAAGCCTGGCAGGCCAAAAACGCAAAGCCTCCAATGATGGTCATGATCATATATTTTTCAACGCCCTTTCTGTTCATTTTGTGGCCTTCATGCACCGCCAATACCATTGTAACGGAGCTGGCAATCAAAATGAAAGTCATTAAGCTCACAAAAGCAAGGGGTAAATCCATGCCATGAAACCCAGGGAATGAATTGAACACTTTGTTGGGGTCTGTCCAAAAGTTTTGGCTAAAACGGATGGTTCCGTAGCTGATAAGGAAAGCGCCAAAAGTAAAAGCATCACTCATCAAAAAATACCACATCATCACTTTACCATAGCTGGCATTAAACGGACTGCGGCCACCGCCCCACCATTTTGTTTCCTTTTGCATTACTGCTGTTGACATTAATAAACGCTTATATGGTTATAAAACAATTTTTATCTTACGGCTAACAAAAACACCAATAAATAAATCCATAACACATCCACAAAGTGCCAGTATGTTGCCATTACTTCAATAGGTACTGTACTGTAGCTTTTTACTTTTGAACGGAATGCTTTTATAAACATTACCATCAAAGCCGCCACTCCACCAATTACATGCACAGCATGGAGGCCAATAATCACATACAGAAAAGATACTGATACATTTTTCTGTAATGTAAGCCCGGCTTTTGCCAGCGATGTAAAACCCAGCACCTGCAACATCACAAATACAAGACCTAACACGAAAGTTACTGTGAGCAGCTTTCTGTATGCTGCCATGTTTCTTTCCCTGAATTTTTTTTGTGCCATCCAGACAGTAACACTGCTTGCAATGATTGCTGCTGTGCTGTACCAAAATGCCAACGGCAATTCAAATGCTAAAAAGTTAGCCTGGCTCTTCTTTACAATATATGCACTGGTAAGCCCTGCAAACATCATCAATATACTTGCAATAGCCACCCAAAGGGTAAACTTATGCGGATGTATCTTTTTTCTTTGCTCCATTATTACCACGCTGCTCATAATTTCACTTTCCGGTTTTTTTCAAAAACCAATTTATTATTTTATTACTGCAGGCCTGGTGTCGTTCTATCGGCAAATAATGCCAGCAGCACAATCATTAAATAGAAATAAGAACTAAACATCACCAACCTTGCACTCTTCACATCCATTTTCAAAAACAACTTTATACTTACTGCAACCATCCACAGGTTGCACACTGTTACAATTATTAAGCTGGTAAGCCCCGACATTCCAATATACCAGGGCAACAAACCAAATGGTATCATCAATGCACTGTAAATAACAGTTTGCAATGCGGTAAACTTTGTTGGTCCTTTATCGCCTGGAAGCAACTTAAACCCTGCTGCTGTGTAATCGCTATGAGCAATCCAGGCTATTGCCCAAAAATGTGGAAACTGCCACAGGAACTGGATACCAAATACTACCCATCCTCCAGCCCATTGAACAGGCTGGTTGCCATATGCAGCTATCCACCCTATAAGGCAGGGTATTGCTCCGGGAATAGCTCCAACCAGCACAGCGATTGAGTTTACCTTTTTTAATGGCGTGTAAATAAAACCATATAAAAAAAGGCTTGCCAATCCTGTTAGTGCTGCCTGGTAATTAAAAAAATACCACAAAACAAAAACACCCAACGCTCCTGCCAACACAGCAAAAACTGTGGCTTCTTTTGAACTCATCCTTCCACTGGCTACTGGCCTCTTGGCGGTGCGTTTCATTTTGGCATCGGTATCCTTTTCAGCCACCTGGTTTATTGCATTAGCAGATCCAGTTACAAGCATACCACCAGCAAAAAGTAAAAGAACTGAAATAATTTTTGATCTTGTATAATACAGTTCGTTTGGTGCAATCAAAAAGCAAACTACTGTACTAAACACCACCATAAAACTCAAAGTGAATTTTATCAACTGAAAATAATCCTTCACTTTAGTTGCCAACACAAACGAAGTTGAGTTGGCTATGGTGTTGTTCTCTTTCGTCATATCCTCGCCTGCTCAATCAAAAATTATTAAAAAAGAACAGGCAATATTTTTAATGAACTAATTCTTACTTATTGCAAATTGATTAATGATGGCTTTCATGTTCGCCAACGGGTTCAGTTTGCATGATAAATTCTCTTCCGTCTTTTCCATAGTCGTAAGCACCACGATGTACTTCCGGTATTTCGCCTGGCCAGTTACCATGTCCGGGCCTAATTGGTGTTGTCCATTCCAACGTATTAGCTCCCCATGGGTTAGTAGATGTAACTTTTCTTCCTTTAAATATGCTGTAGAAGAAATTAAATACAAACAGCAACTGCACAGCAAATACGATTGTTGCCACAAAACTTATAAATTCATTTAAACCATTGAACATTTTGAATGACTCCCATATTGAGAAGTCGTAGTAACGACGTGGCGCACCAGATAAACCTTGATAATGCATTGGCCAGAAAATAAGATAAGCTCCTACCATTGTTACCCAAAAATGTATGTATGCCATTGTATTATTGAGATAACGGCCATACATTTTAGGAAACCAGTGGTACACACCGGCAAACATTCCAAAGAATGACGCCACACCCATTACGATATGAAAGTGTGCAACTACAAAATAGGTATCATGCAGGTGAATATCAAGTGCCGAGTTTCCAAGAAATATTCCCGTTAAACCACCGCTGATGAAAAGGCTTACAAAACCGATTGCAAACATCATGGCGGGAGTAAAGCGGATATTGCCACGCCAAAGCGTAGTAAGCCAGTTAAATACCTTAATGGCTGAAGGCACGGCAATTAATAATGTAAGTAATACAAAGAATGCTCCAAGGAACGGATTGAGCCCTGTAACAAACATATGGTGTGCCCAAACCAAAAAGGCAAGGATACAAATTGCAAATAAAGAACCCACCATTGCCATATAACCAAATATTGGTTTGCGGCTGTTAACACTTATGATTTCTGAAGACATGCTCATTGCAGGCAAGAGAATGATGTACACTTCAGGATGGCCGAGGAACCAGAAAAGGTGCTGGAACAGGATAGCACTGCCGCCTTCATTTGGTAATATTTTACCGCCAATATAAATATCACTCAGGTAAAAGCTTGTACCCAGGTTGCGATCGAACAGCAATAGTATAGCGCCTGATAACAACACTGGAAAAGATAATACACCAAGTACAGCAGTAAAGAAAAGCCCCCACACAGTAAGAGGCATTCTTGTCATGCTCATGCCTTTTGTACGCAGGTTAAGAATGGTAGAAATGTAATTGAGGCCTCCAAGTAATGAACTTACGATAAACATAGCCATACTTACTAGCCATAAGTCCATACCAATTTTTGAGCCGCTTGATGCATCGCCTAAGGCACTTAGTGGTGGATAAATCGTCCACCCGCCGCTTGCAGGACCAGTTTGTACAAATAGCGATGCAAACATTATTATTGATGCCAGGAAGAAAAACCAATAGCTAAGCATATTAAGCATTGGCGAAGCCATATCCCTTGCACCAACCTGCAATGGAATTAAGAAGTTGGCAAATGTACCGCTAAGGCCAGCTGTTAATACGAAGAATACAAGAATAGTTCCATGCATTGTCACCAGAGCGTAGTAAAATTCAGGGTTCAGTTTACCGCCTTTTGCCCAATGGCCAAGAAAATCCTCGAGCCATGGAAAAGTAGCTTCGGGATAGCCTAGCTGCAAGCGAAATAACACAGAAAACAAACCACCAATAATTGCCCAAATGATGCCAGTTATTAAAAACTGTTTAGAGATCATTTTATGATCCTGACTAAAAACATATTTGGTGATAAATGTTTCATGATGGTGATGCTCATGGTGTGCATCATGTGCTGAATGAACATCGCCGTGGTGTAATGCTGCTGAGGTACTCATTTTCTATAATTATTTTTCAATAACCTTTTTAATCAATTAATGTGTTGGTGTTGCCGCAGAGCCGCCTGCTTTCGCAACACTGCTGTCTGTGGCTGCTTTTTTATTTTCAGGGTTTGTTTCTGGCTTTACGGTCCATATTTCCGGTTTTTGCTGCGCCAGCCACAAGTCATATTCCTCCTGTGTTTCTACAATTATTACCCCCCTCATGGAGAAGTGGCCCTTACCACACATCTGGTCGCAACTTAATTCATATGTAAAATTAGGATTGCCTGTTTTTTCTTTCATTTGCTTTGTGGTGTACAAAGGAGTAAACCATAAAGTAGTTGGTATGCCTGGTACAGCATCCATCTTTAGCCTGAAATGAGACAATCCAACATCATGTATCACATCCTGTGCGTTGATGACAAATCTTACAGGTCTGTTAACCGGCAAATGCATAGTAGCCGCCACATGAATATCATCACGGCTTGCCGGATCATCAAAGTCAACACCAAGGCTGTTGGCGCCACCAGATAATTTAAAGTTTTTGCGTCCAAGAGTTTTATCGGCTCCCGGATATCGAAACTCCCATCCAAACTGGTGTCCGGTTACTTCCACAAGCAATGCATCTTTTGGTGCGTCGCCTGTCATTTTAAACCAGTATTTTAAACCAAACACCACCAGCACTGTAAGAAATATTGCCGGTACCGTTGTCCATATTAATTCAAGTTTTGTATTATGGGGAAAGTAATAAGCTTTTCTGTCATCCTTTTCCTGGTACTTAAATGCAAACCAGAATAACAATACCTGTGTAAGAATAAACACCACGCCGGTAACACCAATAGTTATGTAAAGCATCAAATCAATCTTTTCACCATGATCCGAAGCTGCAGGCTGCGACAGCAAGGTTTTGTGAAAGAACATTTCATTGCACCATACCACACCAATTAAACCCAGTATCAAAAATGAAATGAGCAAAAAGGCATTGATCTTATTATTTTGCTTACGGGCTTTTTCTTCGCCCTTCAGCACATTTACATATTCACTGGCTTTCGCAATCTGAAAGATGACTACGAAGATCATTACTACTATTGCTGCCAACAAAATTTGAGTCATGTCACTAAATTATTTATAAATACTTCTTAATTATTCCTTTGTTCAACCAAATACTTGTTAGGTATGATGTATCATACTTTCTTTCATGAAAGGATGATTTTTTGCTGTTAATGGATGTTTGGTAAAATATACACCCACTCTCCACATGATGATTCCAATAAACAACGCTGCAACACCAAATTCAAAAGGACCCAGATGAGCTTTGTCTTTTACTGTCCCTGGCATTACCATTTGCCAGAAATCTATCCAGTGACCAAATATGATAAGCAGTGCCATAAACACCATCAATGTGTAATTTCTTTTCACCGATTTCTTCATCAATATCAATATCGGGCACACAAAATTTATAATAAGGTTGAGGAAGAATATGCCACGGTATGGGCCTGCCACACGTGTTTTGAAATATCCTGTTTCTTCAGGAATATTGGCGTACCATATAAGCATGTATTGAGAAAACCACAGGTATGTCCAGAAGATTGAGAATGCAAACATAAACTTACCTACATCATGCAGGTGCTCATCTGTTACATATTCCAAACGTCCCTGGTTTTTTAAAAAAATAACAAATAATGCTATCAGCGACATGCCAGAAACAAACGAACTGGCGAATGTGTACCAACTAAACATTGTGCTGTACCAGTGTACATCAATACTCATTATCCAAAGCCATGGAATAGTAGAGCCTACAGATAAACCAAATACTACTATAAACAGAGAAGCATAGATAATATTTGTCTTGATCCATTTATCTCCGGTTTCATAATCCATTGTTCCGGCTTCGTCAGTTGCAAGGCTGAGGGCACGCATTTTCTTTCCTATTATCCACCAAAGGAAAATGATGATGCCGCTAAATACACTATAGAAAACGGGATTAAGAAATCCGCTTTTGCCACGTATAATTTTATCTGCTTTCACAGTAGCTTCATTTACCCATGGATAAATATCATCTCTACCGCCCCATACAATCGCCATCAATATTAAAAAGGTAATAATCCCTAAAACAGGAACTACACTTGAAATCGCTTCAGGCACACGCCTTAATGCAACCTGCCATCCGCCCATTGCCAATGTAGTAAACCCAATAAAGAACATACCAACATTTACCACCAACAGCCAAAACACACTGTTTTGCAAAAGAACAGCCCAAAACCTTGTGGCTTCCTCCGGGTGTTCTCCTTTCCCAACGCCGCTGAATGGATGATACATAATAAGCCCCCATAACAAAGCCAATGCGCCAACACCTATAAGGGCCATTGTCCATTTTTTATAGCTACCTGGTAATTCAAATGAATGAGTCATCTAATTCTTTATTTTGAAATTATTTCTATTTTGTTTTTTTAGCCAAACTATCTGTGGCCGCAGGTGTAGTTATTGTTGCTGCTGCACCTGTTTCTGGTTTTGGTTCAAGCGTTCTTATGTATTGTATTATCATCCATCTTTGCTTCCTGCTCAATTGAGAAGAATAGCTTCCCATATTTCCCTGGCCATAGTTCATCACATGAAAAATTCTGCCGTCGCTATAAGCTGGTGAAGCAGCTACAATACTTTTTACACCTCCTACCTTGGGAGCCACCGGACCATTACTGCCGCCTTTATCACCATGACAAACTGCACAATAAATATTAAATAACCTTGCAGCTTCTGCACTGTCTTTGCCAGCTAACGGTGGTAAAGGGTTTTTTAGTGAATTACTTATTGCATATAATCCACCAGCAGAATCGCTTAATGGTGCAGCAAATGCTTCTACATCGCCTTGTCTTAACGTTCCTTCAACCGGCCTGCTGTTGTAAAAAATCTCTTTTCCTAAATGGTTGGGATCGGAAGTGAATTTTGTTGAATCAAGTAATGCGTATGATTCTACTGCACGGCTATAGGCCATATCCGGCATATAAATCCTTCCTGGATTTTCTCCGCCTGCTCCGCATCCCGCCAGCGTAAAGGCAGCAGAAACAACAGTAATTGCAGTAAATAATTTTATTCGTTTCATTTATTAATTATCAATTATCAATTAATTAATATCCTTTCTCCAACTCCCTGTAAAGCTTTTGTTCCCTGTCATACCTGCCAAGCCACCAACCTGTTTCTGCATACTGTACATTTACTTCAGAGGCGCCTGCGTTTCTTAAAAACGCCTGTACTTCTTCGTCATTTGTTTTATCAGTACACTCAATGGCCATTACAAATAAATCATCGGTTGCCCTTGGATGAAAGTGATGCTTTTTTATAAATGGAGACAGCTGACAGAGATAGCAAAATGTAAGCACCATACCTACAGCTGCAAACAATACCGTTAACTCAAAGGTGATAGGTATCCAGGCTGGCAAAGCAAAATGCGGTTTACCGCCAATATTCAAAGGCCAGTCTTTTGTAAATATCCAGCTGATGCAGGTGAGTGCTGTAGTAGTTCCTGTGATGCCATAAATAAACCCAGCCGTGTGCAGGCTTGTTTCCCTTAAACCCATAGCATGATCAAGGCCATGCACCGGGAAAGGTGTATATACATCGTGTATTTTGTATCCTGACTTGCGAACATTTTTCACAGCAGGAAACAGCACTGCTTCATCATCAAAGCAACCAACAACAAATTTTTTTATTCCTCCGGCCATATAAGTGAATTCAAAATTTAAAATTCAAAATTTAAAACAGCTTAGTGGGCATGTTCCACTTTCTCTACATAAAACTTTTCTGAATCAGCTTTTTCAATATCAGTCATCTTGCGTTTATAGTTTTCTCCTGATGTTTTCAATACGCTCTTAATTTCTGCCACAGCAATTACTGGGAAGTATTTTGCAAACAGGAAGAAGCATGTGAAGAACAAACCAAAAGTACCCAGATAAAAACCAATCTCGTAAACAGACGGGCTGTAATAAGTACTCCATGATGAAGGAAGATAATCCCTGTAAGTAGAGGTTACGATGATTACAAAACGTTCGTACCACATACCTACGTTTACAATAATACTCATGAAGAAAGTGAACACAATGTTCCTTCTTAATTTTTTAAACCAGAATACCTGTGGAGATACAACATTACAGAACATCATCAACCAATAGCTCCATCCATAAGGACTCCAGATATTTACCCTGTTTTGGCTGAATGCATACCATTCGTACGGATTCTGACCATACCATGCGATAAATAACTCGGTGATATAAGCGATACCCACTATTGAACCAGTCAACACAATTACCTTATTCATTGCTTCAATGTGGCCAATGGTAATATAGTCATGCAATGCAAATACTTTTCTTAACACAATCATCAGTGTTTGTACCATTGCAAACCCAGAGAATATTGCCCCGGCAACGAAGTAAGGAGGAAAGATCGTAGTATGCCATCCTGGTACTACTGAAGTAGCAAAGTCGAATGATACTATCGTATGCACTGACAATACCAGCGGTGTACTCAAACCAGCAAGTACTAACGATAAGCTTTCGTGGCGCTGCCAGTGTTTTGTACTGCCAGTCCATCCAAAAGATGCAATACCGTATAATAGTTTACGCAGTTTTGTTTTAGCCCTGTCACGTACTGTTGCCAAATCAGGCAATAAACCTGAATACCAGAACAATAGTGAAACAGTGAAGTAAGTTGATATCGCAAATACGTCCCAAAGAAGAGGAGAGTTAAAGTTAACCCACAAAGGGCCTCTTGTATTTGGATAAGGTAATACAAAGAATGCCATCCATACACGGCCCATGTGCCATATTGGGAACTGGCCGGCGCACATTACAGCAAAAATTGTCATTGCTTCTGCGGCACGGTTAACACCTGTTCGCCACCCCTGGCGGAAGAGCAACAAAATAGCAGAGATAAGCGTACCAGCATGACCAATACCTACCCACCAAACGAAGTTGGTGATATCCCAACCCCAGCCAATGGTTTTATTAAGGTTCCACTGACCAATACCATAGGTAACTTCACGATAAACACTGTACACACCAAACAGCAACAAAGCAGCACTGATGTAAAAACCAATGTACCAAAGACGGCTTGGTTTCATTTCAATGGGGCGAATGATGTCTTCTGTAACCTGGTGATAGTTTTTATCGCCATCCACCAATGGTTCCCTGATTTGTGATTCGTACTTTAATAATGACATATCTTATTGAAGTGAAAAGCAACAGGCGTTATGCCGGATTGCTTTTATTTTTAAATTCTGTTTATTATCCGTGTGCTTTTTCTGCTTTATGCTCTTCTCTCTTTTCTTCGTGCCCTTCTTCGCTCTCTTCTTTTTCATTCGTTACATGCCTGTCTGTATTTTTAATCTTGGCCAGATAGCTCACATTAGGCAGC
Organism: uncultured Ferruginibacter sp.; assembly: GCA_964494815.1. Lineage (GTDB taxonomy): Bacteria > Bacteroidota > Bacteroidia > Chitinophagales > Chitinophagaceae > Ferruginibacter. The sequence continues at coordinate 29,243 of CAZBTD010000028.1, forward strand.
ACGTGCAGTTGCTCCAGCACATAGAAGTTCCTGTTTTTATCAGCCCTTGCTTTTGACACCTCACTTTCAGGATCATTTACATTACCAAAGGTGATACATCCGCCAGGACAAGCCTGTGAACAAGCCACTTTTACATTGCGTACCATTGTTGGATCTTCTGCTTTTTTAGCCGCCAGCTTACTTTCCTGTAAACGTTGCACACAGAAAGAACATTTTTCAATCACACCTCTTGAACGAACTGTAACATCTGGGTTCAATACCATTCTTGTTAAGTCGTCATTCATTTGAAGTGTTACATCGTCAAGGTCAACTCCCAATAATGGGTTTTGATTATCTGCAAAACTATCTGCACCGTTATAGTCAAGCCAGTTAAAACGGCGAACTTTAAACGGACAGTTGTTAGCGCAATATCTTGTACCGATACAGCGGTTATAAGTCATTTGGTTAAGCCCTTCACTGCTGTGGTTGGTTGCGGCCACAGGACATACGTTTTCGCAAGGTGCGTTATCGCAATGCTGGCACAGCATCGGCTGAAAAACAACATCAGGATTTGTAACATCGCCTGTAAAATAGCGGTCAATACGAAGCCAGTGCATTTCATGCGCCCTCATCACCTGTGTTTTACCAACAACAGCTACGTTATTTTCAGCAGTACATGCAATTACGCAGGCACTGCAACCTGTACAAGTGTTCAGGTCAATACTCATGCCCCATTTAACCCCTGGCTTTTCATAATGAGGGTAAATGGTAGCATCTTTTACAAAATCTTCGCCATGTGAAGCATGCAACAGCAACGCCCTTTCATGGTTAGCCTCCTCTAAAACCCTTCCCGGATTTTCTATAAAAGTTTTTAAATTAGTTTCATACACCACAGGTCTTGCTTCAGATGAACCATGCACCTGTGTTTGTGCCAGTGCGTATTCTTTATCGGTTTTTGCAATTTCAGCAACGCTGGAATACCTGAATCCTGTTCCATCAAAGCTTACAAAAGGATACACATTTACACCAGCACCATTTGCTGACATGCCAATATTTTCTTTAGTTTTTTTAGTGTCCTTGCTTGTTCTTCCATAACCTACAGCCACTGCCACCACTTTTGGATGGATACCTGGCAATACCAAAAGCGGCAACTCTTTCTCTACGTTGTTTACTTTTAATTTTATTACCGGCTTTTCAGGAGTTACTTCATAGCGGTCGCCATGCCGCTGATTGCCTACAAGGTCTTCTCCTATTAATTCTTTATACAATACCGGGCTTACCATTGCATAGTTGTCCCAGGTTACTTTGGAAACAGGGTCGGGCATTTCTTGCAGCCAGGGATTGTTTGCCTGGTTGCCGCTTCCCATTCCCACTTTTTGATATAGTGCTATTTCGTAGCCAGAAGTTTTTGCTGGCGTTATTTTTGAAACCGCTTCGGCCAATTTTGCATTGCTGAAGGCAGCACCAGCAACCGCATCTGCCGGTTCGATAATGCCTGTTTGCAGAGCAGCGTTATAAGCCTCTGTAGTTCCCAATTTCTTTGTCCAGAAATCTTTGAAATATGTTTCATAATCCATTACGTTACCTGCCCATTTCAACAATGATGTTTGGAATGGCCTTGTTTTAAACAATGGATTAATGGTTGGTTGCATTAAACTGTAATAACCTGTTTTAGGTTCCGCATCGCCCCAGCTTTCGAGCCAGTGGTGAGATGGTATTATATATTTGCAACGCTCTGATGTTTCATCTAAAGTACCGTTGAATGAAACTGTAAAAGGTAGCTTTTCAATAGCGTCACCCAATTTAACGCCACTGGCGTGTGTGTAAACAGGATTGGCACCATATACCAGGAGAGCTCCAACATTGCCTGCATTAATATCATTAACTAAAGTGTTGAAGTCTGCATCAACGCCCTGGCGATAATTTGATGTAATAGCCCAATTGATTGTTTTTCCATTGGCTCCTACTGCTTCGTTAATTGCGTTTACAATTATCTGAAGATTTACATCATTACTGCCGCAAACAACTAATGAAGCTCCATTATTTGCTTTCAGCTGTTCTACCGTTAAGTCGATTGCTTTATTTAAAGCTGCATCAGCGATTGCAGGTGCAGTTACACTAGCATTCAGCTTTGCCAAAATGTTTAAAGCAATAGCTGCTTTTTCGGAAGGCCTGTGTACAAATCGATCGTCAGCATTACTGCCAGTTAAGCTCAGGTAGCTTTCAAACTGGATATGACGGCTCATTTCAGGTTTTTCGCCCTTTATCTTCCTGTTCTTTTGATATTGATATGTAAATTCAACAGGGCTTAACCATGTGCCAAGAAAATCGGCGCCAAGGCTTACAATTATTTTTGCATTATCAAAGTGATAAGAAGGAATTGCTTTTTTTCCGTAGCAAGCTTCGTTTGCCAGCAACATACCACTATAGCTTACTGCATCATATTGTACATGACGACTGCCAGGATATTTTGCTAAAAATTCAGTAATAACTTGTGCTGTAGAAGGAGAGTTAAGTGTAGAAGTAAGCAACACTACAGGTTTGCCGCCTAATGCTGCAAGTTTGTCTCCTATTATTTTATCCAGTACATCAAACTTTGGAACCTCTTTAAAATCTTCACCGGCTTTTTCTTTTGGGTGGCGAAGCCTTGTGGTATCATATAAATCAAGAACAGAAGCCTGCGACATAGCGCTGGTACCACCGCCTGTTATTTTTGAATTTTCGTTGCCCTCAATTTTTATCGGGCGGCCGTCTCTTTGCTTTACAATTACCGGCTGCACATCACCTTCGCTTACATAGGTAGATGCGTAATAGTTTGCAACACCCAGAATAAGATCGTCAGGCTTTTTTAAGAATGGAACAGATTTGCGTACCGGTGTTTTACAACTGGCAGCCAATGTAGCAGCTGCAGTGCTAAAACCTAAATATTTCAGGAAATCCCTTCTTGGGCTTTTAGAATCAAGCAATCCATTGTCCATATCTTCCATTGGAAGCAATGGCTCCTGGAATTCGTTTGCCGATGTTTTCTGAAAAGCTTCTGATTGATTTAATTCACCAAAACTTTGCCAGTACTTTTTTTCCATATTAAAACTAATGTGCTGATGTGCTAATCAGGTATTACCAAATAAGATTAATAGTGACATTTCTGACACTCTGTTCCACCAATTTTTTCAACCGTTACGCTATCCATTTTGCCTTCTTTAAGGTCGTTGTGGAATTTTTCGTAAATGCTGTAAAATTTATTTCCTTCTCCTGTTTCTTTGTTGTAAAAATCAACCTTGCTCTCCCTGTGACAGTTGATACACCAACCCATGCTCAGGCTACTGAACTGTTTCACTTCGCCCATTTCCTGGATAGGGCC
>CAZBTD010000029.1:0-32385 GCA_964494815.1 uncultured Ferruginibacter sp.
GCTGTGCTAAAGTGAGAGATGGAAGAATAGCCCAACAAAGAAGAAACTTCTGTTACACTGAGGCCTTTATCATATAGCAAATATTTGGCGTGTTCCATCCTTTGCCCTTGATAGAAATCAAATATAGTGGTGCCAAATAATTCTTTAAACCCTTTTTTAAGATAACATTCGTTAATAGCAACTTTACGGCTTAGTTCTTTAATCGTAAGCGGCTCGCCTATATGTTGTAATAAAACTTCTCTAGCCTTTACAATTTTTTCCCTGTCCTGTTCATTTGCAAGGAATTTACAAGTAAAAACTTCCTCTGCTTTTTCACCCATCATACAATCCATACTATAAAGCAGGAGGATTTGTGTTTGGGCGTTGATGAAAATATTTTCTAAAGTATCTGTATAGTTGTGGTTCAAAAGCGCTTCGATAGCCATCCTTGTTTTACCACAAAGCGGCAGGGTTTTAGAAAATGAAGTGGTGTGCTCAAAGGCCAGCACATCATCAGTAACAGTGCGGTTCTTTTTGCTTTTTACAAACTGTGTAAGATAAGTGGGTTTAAAGCTAAAACTCAGCACATCAACACTGTCCACCTTTTCGATGCATGTTTTTGAAGAACTAAACTTGCAAAAGTCACATTCAGCCTGCTTTTGACGGCAATACACGTTTCCACTAACACAAAACCTGAGCTCTAGATAATTGGCAGAAGGGTTATTTTTTTCGTAATGATATACCAGCATACCGGTATCATCCATGTTCCAATTGGTTTTTTTATAACGCCTGATGGCGTAATTAACTGAACCGGGCACTGTACGTTCAATATCCTGTAAAACCTCCAGTTCGTTAAAAACCATGTCTTGCTTCTGAATAAGTCCTAATATGCTTGCTGTTTGATACATTGATGAATTTCGATGCAAATATACGCCACTGATAATTAAAAAAAGCAACAGATTTTAGGCTTTAAAAACTTTTACGTTTTCATGACTTTTTTAGTGTGGAAATCTTTGGAAAAAAACATTGCTTTTTAAGCCTTTTAAAACACCTTAACCCCTTTAATTTTCTTACATTTGCAGGATAGTAAATTTTTACATTTTAAAGCGATTTTCCCCGAATTTATGAGTACAGAAATTGAAGAAGTGGTAGCCCCGGCAACCAATGGTTATGGCGCCGATAGTATCCAGGTTTTAGAAGGTTTGGAAGCAGTGCGTAAGCGCCCCGCCATGTACATTGGCGATGTGGGTGTAAAGGGTCTGCATCACCTCGTTTATGAAGTAGTAGATAACTCAATTGATGAAGCGTTGGCTGGTTATTGTAAGAACATTACGGTAACTATACATGAAGATAATTCCATTAGCGTACAGGACGATGGCCGTGGTATTCCTACAGGTATCAATACAAAAGAAAAAAAATCTGCACTGGAAATTGTAATGACTGTACTACATGCTGGGGGTAAGTTTGATAAAGACACTTATAAAGTATCTGGTGGTTTGCATGGTGTAGGTGTAAGCTGTGTAAACGCATTAAGTACCACATTGCATGTAACTGTTAACAGAGAAGGAAAAGTTTTTGAACAGGAATATAAAACAGGCATCCCTCAATATGAAGTAAGGGAGATAGGCAAAAGCAATACAACTGGTACACTTGTCCATTTTTGGCCTGACTTGAGTATCTTCTCTTCGGGAATTTATAATAAAGATATTTTAGAAGGAAGGCTGAGAGAACTTGCTTATCTCAACAGAAAAATTTCCATTACTATAAATGATTTGAGGGAAGTGGATGATGATGGTAAAACTTACACTAAAACATTTTACAGCGAAGGTGGTATTACTGAGTTTGTACAAATGCTTGATAAAAATGGCAACCGCATGCCATTGCTGCCAAATGTAATTTACTGCGATGGGCATGATGCAGTTTCCAATGTAGTGGTGGAAGTGGCAATGATGTACAATGCAAGCTACCAGGAACATATTTTCAGCTATGTAAATAACATTAATACAATCGAAGGTGGTACGCATGTGGCTGGTTTTCGTCGTTCTATTACCAGGGTGTTTAAAGCCTATGGTGAAAAGGAAGGCATGTTTGAAAAAGCTAAGGTAGAAATTGAAGGGGACGATTTTAGAGAAGGACTGAGTGCTATTATTTCTGTGAAAGTACCGGAGCCGCAATTTGAAGGACAGACAAAAACAAAACTTGGTAACAGCGAAGTAATGGGTGTGGTAGATACAACATTAAGCCGTGTGCTAAATGCGTATTTAGAAGAAAATCCTAAGGAAGCAAAAACAGTAATACAAAAAGTGATACTGGCTGCTCAGGCAATGGCCGCTGCAAGAAAAGCCCGTGAAATGGTGCAGCGTAAGAGTGTATTAACAGGAGGCGGTTTGCCTGGTAAACTGGCCGATTGCAGCGATAAAGACCCTGGAAAATGCGAATTATTCCTTGTGGAAGGTGATTCGGCCGGTGGTACTGCCAAGCAGGGTCGTGACAGAAGTTTTCAAGCGATACTTCCTTTGAGAGGTAAAATACTCAACGTGGAAAAAGCAATGGAGCATAAAATTTATGATAATGAAGAGATAAGAAATATGTTTACTGCATTGGGCGTAAAAATTGGAACCCCTGATGACCCGAAAGCATTAGACATAACAAAACTCCGTTATCATAAACTCATTATCATGACGGATGCCGATGTGGACGGTAGTCATATTGCAACACTGATACTCACTTTTGTTTTCCGCTATATGAAAGAACTAGTGGAACAGGGTTATGTTTATATAGCACAACCACCTTTGTACTTAGTGAAGAAAGGCAAAGACCAGGAATACGCATGGCTGGAAGACGAAAGAAAAGCACTGGTTACAAGATTTGGACAAGGTAAAGATGACAGCGTTACTGTTCAGCGGTATAAAGGTTTGGGTGAAATGAATGCAGACCAGTTATGGGAAACAACTATGAATCCTGTAACACGTACATTGAAACAAGTAACGCTTGAAAGCGCCGCAGAAGCAGACCGTGTGTTCAGCATGTTAATGGGGGATGAGGTTCCGCCAAGAAGGGAATTTATAGAAAGCCATGCTAAGTATGCAAAGATTGATGCTTAAGTAAAAAACTCTTGTTAATAAAAGCAAAATATCCGGTACCCACCGGATATTTTGCTTTTATAGCTTGCATAATTCTCACGTATTTTTTATTTTTGAATTCTGGTGCAACTATATAACAACAAAAACTGTTATTTGAATATAGAAAGTTTTAACCAGGTAAAATAATCGCTTATGAAGCAGTCCTTAATAATTGTTGCAGTAATATGTGTTATTTTATTCACCTCTTTTGCACTTGTGCAATCAGGCACAGAGACAAAATCAGTAGCAAAGGCAAAACCTGAATTGTGCTGTAAACAGGTATGTGGCGGTGATAATCAAAACCAAAAAAAAGCATATGTACAAGATAGCTACATGCTTATGAATGGCATACTGGGATATCAGTAATAAACCGATAATCTTTTGTATTAATAAATGAGGGTACAGGCTTCCGGAAATGGAAGCCTTATTTTTGCCCGGTATGTGGGTAACTTCCCATTTCAAAAAGTACCCTTATTTTTGTCAATCAGGCTATAATTTGTAGCTTGTCAGCCGAAGTGATACAACTTCAGTATTTATTTACTAACCATAAATTCAAAAAAAGATGTCAAACATGATTACAGCTTATTGCATGAAAACGAAAGAGAAAAACGTGCCCATGCAGGATGCAGTGATAACCAAAACAGCCCGTGGCGGCTATATGGCACAAGGCCATGATGGCAAAGGGAATAAAATGACCACTATGCTTGGTGAGGCGGCTGCTTTAAAAGCAGTAGCGGACGGGGTGGCGAAAAAGGCATGGTAACAGATTAATCGCTAATTTTATCCGGCTGCTTGTTATCAGGCAGCCTTTTTTGTCTTTTTGATATCCCGTATTTAGGAAAATGAGAAAGGTAATTATATTAATCGTTTGTATCCTTATTTATTGCTGTTCGTTTGCACAATACACTGCTAATGGCAGTGCATTTTCCAATAATTGCCATTGCTATACCATTACACCCGATGTTAATACCCAAAGCGGCTCGGTATGGAACAATATAAGGATCAATCTCCAACAGTCTTTCGATTACAATTTTGATATTTATTTGGGTTGTACAGACGACATGGGTGCCGACGGGATTGTATTTGTTATGCAGCCCATCAGCACCAGCGTGGGCAGTACGGGTGGCGGTATGGGCTTTGAAGGGATTTCTCCGTCATTGGGTGTGACTATTGATACCTGGCAAAACCAGGAGGTAAATGATCCAGCATTTGATCATATTTCAATTCAACTAAATGGTATTATTAATCATAGCGATGCTTCGGCCAATGCAGCAGGGCCGGTAACAGCGCTTGATGGGCAAACAAATATTGAGGACTGCCAATGGCACACTTTAAGAATTGTGTGGGATGCTAATGGAAAAAAACTTACTGTGTATGTTGATGGCAACGAAAGATTATCCCTCGTAAAAGATCTTGTAAACGATTTGTTTGGTGGTAACCCATTGGTGTTTTGGGGCTTTACAGGCGGCACTGGCGGTGCAAGAAACTTACAGCAGTTTTGTACTGCTTTATCTCCATTATACAAATCTTTACTAGGCCAAAAGCGCTGTGTTAATTCCCCCATCAGTTTTTTTGATTCCACTATTTCATTTGCGCCGGTTATTAAAACGTATTGGGATTTTGGAGACGGCAGCCCGATAGATTCTGTAAACCGTAACCCCGTACATGTATATACTTCGGCAGGAGATTATACTGTGATACAAACGGTGCAGGGTGCCGATGGCTGTGTAGAAACAAAACCAACACAAATTAGAATAGGCAGTATTCCTGTAGCTGGGCTTACTGTGAGTGACAGCTGCATTATGACAACTACGAAATTTTCTGATATGTCAACAGTTGCTGTGGGAAATATTAATAACTGGTATTGGGATTTTGGTAATGACAGTATTTCGAGTCTGCCTTTTGACACTACCGTCTATACAACTGGGGGATTGAAAACTGTAAAACATGTAGTACAAACAGAAGAGGGTTGTATTTCTGACACGCTGGTAAAACCCATTTATATATTCAACAGGCCAGCAATTGATTTTACATTTACTGACTCTGTTTGTCTTGGAAGTCCTATGTTTTTTTCTGGAACGGCACTGCCTGCAGTTGATACTGTAAGGCTATGGGGATGGCTTTTTGAAAATATAAACGCTCCTGTTCTCAGCCAGTCGTCTTCACACATATTTAATTCCGCCGGTAATCATGATGTTGTATTTTTTGCCTCTCATGCCGGGTATGCCGGGTGTGCCACTTCAATCCAAAAACCAGTGTTTGTAAGAACCAAGCCTGTTGGGGCATTTACAAACAATAATATCTGTGCAGGGCTTAGTACAAATTTATCTGATTCATCTTTTAGCCCCGATAGTGCCGCAATTACTGCCTGGTGGTGGGATTTAGGTAATGGGCAAACCTCAAACATTAAAAACCCACAGGTATTATATAACAGTACAGATACAGTAACCATAAGGCTGGTTGTACAAACAGGATCCTGTGTTTCGGATACTATTTCAAAATCTTTAATAGTTTATCCTGTACCTGTTGCTGATTTTGATTATAACGGCAAGCTTTGTGAAGAAATGGAACTGCAATTTTCTGATTCTTCTAAAGTGCAGAGCGGTGCAATTGCTCAATGGTTGTGGCTGTATCAAAATGCAGAATGGAGCAGCTTGCAAAATCCTGTAAAAAAATTTGCTGCCGGTAATCAAAGCGTTGGCTTATCAGTACTGTCTGATAAAGGATGTAAAAGCGATGCAGTCAATAAAAGTTTTTACATCACCCCTAAACCGCTGTTCAATACTGTTTTTAGTGATGGGTGCAAAGATGCTGTATTGAATTTTACAGCAACAGATTTGTCTGGCAGCATACAAAGCTGGCAATGGAGTTTTGGTGATGGAGCAATTGCTTCATCAAAAGACACTCAGCATGTTTACAGCAGTGGCGGCACTTATCAACTTGTGCTTTCTGTAATGGCATCTACTGGCTGTGAAGCAACGGATTCATCTGATATAATTATATACGCCACTAATGCTTCAACTGGGTCAGGTGTTATTATTGCGGCAGCGGAAGAGCCGGTACAATTAAACGCCACAGGCGGTATTAATTATGAATGGAGCCCTGCCGATGGCTTAAGCAATGCTGCAATTGAAAACCCAATTGCCATTAATACCGAAGACCAGCAGTACATACTAAGGGTTTACACTCCGCAAGGCTGCGACAGTTATGATACAGTAGTAATAAAAATTTATGACGGGCCGGATATTTATGTGCCCACGGCATTTTATCCTGCCAGCACAGTTGGCAATCATATTTTTAAACCAATACCTGTTGGAATTACCAAGTTTAAATACTTTACTGTGTATAACCGCTATGGGCAGGTTGTATATACCAGCAACAGCCCATTGCCGGGCTGGGATGGAACATTAAAAGGACAACCACAACCAGCAGGCGCTTATGTATGGGTGGTGGCAGGTACAAGTTTCAGAGGCAGGGAAATAATAAAGAAAGGAACAGTTGTTTTGCTACGGTAAAATATCCGGTATTACCGCCATTTATAAATTCAAAGCATCTTGTTACAACAGGAAGTTATACTTTTGAACCATGCGTTATATTACCATTTCTGCACTGTTTGTTTGTTTTAATCTTTTATCACATGCCCAGGATAAATGGGGACTCCGCCAATGCGTTGAATATGCCTGGCAAAACAATATCAGCATAAAACAACAGGATGTGCAGGCAAGGCTGGCTGCTTTAAGTGAAAAGCAGGCAAAAAACTCTGTGTACCCTAATGCTAATTTTTCATCAAATCTTGGCCTTCAGTTTGGCCGTTCGGTTGATCCTACCACCAACCAGTTTACTACCACACAACTATTGTTTCAGCAATACAACCTGAGTGCAGATATGACCATCTTTAACTGGCACCGGGTAAAAAATACTTTACTGGCTGCACAGTTAGATACTAAGGCTGCTACTGCAAATGTGGAGAAAACAAAAAATGATATTGCCCTGTCGGTAGCCACTCAATATTTACAGGCATTGTTAAATGTGGAGCAGGTAAAAGTATCGGAACTTCAATTTCAACAAACAAAAAACCAGTTGCAGGCAACAAAGTTAAGAGTAAAAGCAGGTGCATTGCCGGAGTTGAACGCAACGGAGTTGGAAGCACAATTAGCAAGGGATAGTACCAGTATTATTAATGCCAAAGCCACGGCTGAAATAAGTGTGTTGCAACTAAAGGCATTATTAAACCTTGATGCCGCATCTCCATTTGAATTAGATGTGCCGCCAGTTGAAAAAATACCGGTTGAAAAAATTGCTGATTTGCAGCCAGCATATGTTTATCAAATGGCGTTGCAAAATCAACCTGCACAAAAAGTAAATCAACTGCGTTTGCAATCATCTCAAATGAATGTAAAAGTAGCAAAGGCTTCTTTATATCCTGTTTTTTCAGCCTTTGCAGGATTGGGAAGTAATTTCTCAAGCCCATTTAAAAAAATTACCGGTTATAATTTTGCTGGTTATGGCAACCCTGATCCAACTACAGGCGCTGTTACAATCAACAACGTACAATATTATATACAGCAACCACAGTTCACTATTACGCAGGGTAAAAAATCTTTTGGTGAATTATGGAACGGCTATGGCTCACAGATAGATCAAAACTTCAGGCAGAACGTAGGCATTTCCGTAACGGTTCCTATTTTCAACAATGGAGGCGCTTCAAAAAATGCATACGAAAGAAGTAAGCTGAATGTAAAATCAGCAGAACTCACAATACAACAAGCCGATCAGCAACTGAAGCAGGACGTTTACCAGGCATATACCAATGCCATTAGCGCATTACAACGTTTTCATGCTACCGAATCAACCGTGGCCGCATCCCAAAAAACATACGACTTTGCAAAAAAGCGCTATGATGTAGGTTTGCTGGGAACCTTTGAACTTATCACCAATCAAAATAATTTAACCACAGCATTAGTAAACCGTTTGCTGGCGCAATATGAGTATGTGTTCAGGATGAAAGTGCTGGAGTTTTATAAAGGACAGGGATTGAAGTTATAAGTTATTGGTTAATCGTTATTAGTTGCTCACTATTGACTATTGACCATTTACGATACACAAATAACGATTCACAAATATTATGAGTAAGACAGTCAAATGGATATTAATAAGCACTGGCCTGTTGCTGGTGGCTTTAATTGGTTTAAAAGCAGGTGGTGTGTTTGGCAAAGATGAAGGCACTAAAGTAACTGCTGAAAAAGCACAGCGCCGTACTATTACAGAAATTGTAAATGCCAGCGGAAAAGTATATCCTGAAATAGAAGTAAAAGTAAGCCCTGACATCAGTGGTGAAATAACACAGCTTACAGTAAAGGAAGGCGACAGTGTAAAGAAAGGTCAGGTGGTGGCGAAGATATATGCCGACATTTATGCCATACAGGCAAACCAGGCAGCCAGTGGGGTGGTTCAAAGCCAGGCACAAGTGGCTAATTCGCAGGCGTCGTTAGATGGATTAAAAGCAACACTTGAGCAGGCAGAAAAAACATACAACATGCAGAAGCAATTGTATGATGATAAAGTGATAAGCCGAAATGAGTTTATTACAGCAGAGGCGACATATAAAAGCGCTGTTGCTAATTACAATGCCGCAAAGCAGGGCATTCGTGGTAATGAAGCAGCGGTACGGTCTGCACAAAGCAGCCTCGCCAAAGCCAACAAAGATTTGAGCCGTACAGTAGTAATGGCACCAATGGATGGCGTGGTAAGCTTATTGAGTGTAAAAGAAGGTGAAAGGGTAGTAGGCAGCAATATGATGGCAGGTACAGAGATGTTACGCATTGCCGATATGAGTAAAATTGAAGTAAGGGTAGATGTAGGAGAAAACGATATTCCTAAAGTGCAGCTTGGCGATAGCGCACTTGTAACAGTGGACGCATACAGCGAAAGAAAATTCAGGGGTGTAGTAACACAAATAGCCAGCAGCAACAATGGAGCTTCCACACAGGCCATAAGCGCCAACACCAGTACCGATGTTACCAATTATAAAGTGTATATAAGATTGTTGCCCGAAAGCTATGCAGATATTGCTGCAAAAAATAAACTCCCTTTCAGGCCGGGTATGAGTGCCAGTGCCGATATACAAACTGAAACACATACCAATGTAATGGCGGTGCCTATCAATGCAGTTACTACAAGAGAAATTAAAGACAGCACCAAGGCTGAACAGAAAAAAACAGACGGCGAAGAACCAAAAGCTACAGCAGAAGATTTGGAAGTAGTGGTGTTTGTACTTGATGAAAAAGATAAAACGGTAAAAAAATTAAAAGTGAAAACTGCTATCCAGGATATAAACTATATAGAAATAACAGAGGGTTTAAAAGGAAACGAAATGATTATTACCGGCCCCTACGATGTAGTGAGCAAATCTTTAAAAGAAAAGGATAGGGTGAAAGTGGTGGATAAGAAAGACTTGTTTGAGAGCAAGGATTAATAACAAAACTTTTACTTCATTTTATATATACGGCAACTTTCATCCACGGAAAGTTGTTTTTTTTGCATACAACTTTACCAATGAAATATATAACTGCTTTCTGTGCCTTATTTTTTGGTCTTCACTTTTTTGTTGCTGCTCAAAAAGCCAATATCAGGGTGCAGGTGGGTGTAAATAAAACAGATTCGTTTCCTCCGGCAACAATAGAATTATTCAGGTTGCCCGATACAGTGTTGTTATCCTCACAAATTGCAAAGCAGGACGGTAATTTGTTTTCTGCCGATAAGTTTTCTAAATACGTGATAAAAATTTCTTCGGCAGGGTTTACTGCAATGGAAAAAATGGTAGCGGTAACTGATAAAGAAACAGCAGTATCAATTCAATTAAAGAAAAAAATAAAAGGCCTTGATGAAGTGGTGGTGGTAAGCCGTAAACCATTAGTAAAGCAGGAAGATGATAAACAAATTGTAGATGCTGAAGCACTTGCTAATACAAGCAGCAATGCATATGAAGTTTTGGAAAAAACACCCGGCGCTATTGTTGACCAGGATGGCAATGTATATCTCAGCAGCATGACACCGGCTACTATACAAATTAACGGCCGTGATGTAAAACTGAGTGCTGCAGATTTAGCTACCTTATTAAAAAGCTTACCGGCAGGCAGTGTAAATAAAATTGAAATTTTACGCAACCCTTCTGCTAAATATGATGCAGCCAGTAGTGGCGGTATTGTAAATATAGTATTGAAGAAGGGTGTAAAAATTGGAGCCAGCGGCAGTATGAATGTTGGTTGGTTCCAGGGACAGAAAAATACAAAATTTGCAGGCTTCAGCATCAATAAGGGTGGCAATAAAGTAACTACTTATTTAAGTTATCAATATACTGACCGAAATAACTTTGAAGAGTTAAACAGCAACCGGTTTATTGCATCAAGCGGCAGCACCTTGCAGCAAAAGTCGAAAACAATTTACCCGGCGCTCAACCACTACTTCAGCGGTGGCACCGACTATACCATCAGTAAAAAACTTAACATTGCTTACGACTTACGCATCAGTCTTAATGATAACCGCAGCGAAGCAAAGAATGCTATTGATATTAGGGATAACAGCAATGCTATCTTGGGGCAAAATGTATCGCTGATAAAAAATAAAAACAATTCATCTTATTTCGGCAATAACATTTTTGCCAAGTATAAATTTGATAGTGCTGGTACAGAGCTTACCATGCAACTTGATTATAACCGCTATAACTATAGTAACCGGCAGGCCTATGATAATGTTTACTACATACCTGCCAGGCCAACACTTTTTGGAAACGGAGATAATAAAAACAGCAAAAATATTTTTTCAGCACAGGCTGATCTTACTTGGAAATTAAAGAAGGGCTTTACACTGGAAACAGGATTTAAAACAACGATATCTAATAGCACCAACAGCGCTGAATATTTTTTGCAACAGGGTGCAAGTGCTGTAAAGGTTGATAGTTTTCAAACCAATACATTTAAATACAGGGAAAGTATTACATCCGCCTACTTACAGTTGTCAAAAAAAATATGGGGGTTCATTATTAAACCAGGCGTAAGGCTGGAGGCAACAAATATTAGGGGCAATCAAATTATTCCTGCCGATACTTCTTTGTCAATTAAGCGAACAGATTTTTTTCCTTACTTGTACCTGCGCCACAAGATCATGAAATTGTTTGGTTTTGAACTGAATGGAAACATTGTATTGCGCCGGAGTATTACAAGGCCGTATTATGAAATACTGAACCCATATCCAAAATACGTAGACCAGTATTTATTCGATGTAGGCAATCCATCATTACAACCACAGTTTACCAACAATTATGAGTTGAATATTACTGCCGATGATTTTACAATTTTTTCATGGGGTATTAATAAAACCCAAAACATTTTCAGCAATGTAACCTACCAGGATGACAATACTAAAATAGCTTACCGTACTTATGACAACCTGGGTACAAATAAAGAAGTGTATTTGCGTTTTGTAGGTGGCCTGCCACCAGGCGGAAAATATTTTTTTTATGCCGGTGCTCAACAAAATATTAATACCTACAATGGGCGCTACCAGGATTCAGCGCTCAATTATAAAAGAAGCAGCTGGTTATTTTTTATGTATCACCAGGTAAAGTTATTGCCAACGCTTACAATGGGAGTGTACGGTTTTATGCGTACCAAAGGCCTGCAAAATTTTTATGAACTTAAAAACTTTGGTACTTTGAATGTAAACTTTAATAAAAGCGTAATGAAAAAAACAGCCAATCTTATTTTGGCTTTTAATGATATTCTCTATACCAACAAAACCAGCTTTAGCCTGCAGCAGGGGAATGTAAATGCCGCCGGTACAAGAATGGGTGATACAAGGCGGGTAAGCCTTACTTTCCGTTACAACTTTGGTATTAAGCCAAAAGAAGAAAAGAAAGAAATGTTTGGGCAGCCTGCCGAAGGCAATTAAACTTAAAAAAAGGATTACCAAAGCTTATTTTGAATTCAATTATAAAATCTGTTACCAAAACAACGGTTTTCAAACTTAAAAGCGTTTGTGAGGTTGGCAAACCTTAGCGAAAAATCCTTACATTTACAATACCAAGCTTACCAACCCAATCCTTTTTCCTCTGAAATCCGCATCCCCTGTAAAACTATTCTCAACCATCAAACAGAATGCGATGAAAGCAAAATTTACTTTCACAACAGTTTATCTATTAATTGCTTTGTTCCTGCAGCAATATGCTATTGCCCAGAATTCATTGCTTATAAATTTTGGCAGCAATACTTGCGCCAGCACGGTGCCTTCTTTTTCGCTAATCAAAGATCCGTTGTCTTTATCGTCACAAGCTATTGCCAATTGTGATCTGTCGCAGCAGCAATCAAGTTATTATTCTGTATTTATCGCATATAATCCGCTTAATAATAAAATTTACCTGGCAGATATTAAGAACGGCGTCAACACTAATATCTGGGTGCTTGATATGGGGTTGCCTGCAGCTATTGCCTGCCCGGCAAGTATTCCTGTGCAGCCTACATATTCTTACAGCTACATCTCCAATAATTTTGAGTTTGACAACAATGGCGACTTGTGGTCTTTCTCCAATTACAACAGTAATACCGGCCAGTGTAATGTAGATAAGTTTGATGTGAATACCGGCATTGTTCTCAGCAGTAAAATAATCCAGTTTCCCGATGGAAATTTTCCCACCACTATCCAAAGCGGCGATCTTACTATTTTACCCAATGGAAGAATGTTTGCAGTATTGGGCAACGGGGTGTGCAGGCTTTATGAAATAACAAATTACAATACTGTTGGTGGGGTTGCCACAGCTACTTTTCTTACTTTGATGCCAAGAGACTGTTATGGAATTGCATTTCTTAACGGGTTGCTTGAATTAACGGGCATGGATTTTAACGGCAGCTGTTACTATTACGATTACAACATTGCAGGTAATACATTGGGGGCCGAAAAGCCGTTTCAAAACGGACAGGCACCGATTGATAACGCCAGCCTTACTCCATCGTTGGGGTCAGCAAAAAGATTACTAAGTTCTACAAAGATAAATAGCAACACGGCAGACATTGTATATGAAATATATGCAGAAAACCTCGGCAATACTATACTCAATAATATTAATATTGTTGATGACCTTGCTGCAACTTTCGGGGCAGGTAATGTATCTGATGTAACGGTGTCGTTTGTGCCAGGGGCAAATGCCGCCGGCCTTGTATTGAACCCTGCATACAATGGCACCACCGTCACATCAATGCTGAATCCCGGACAAAATTTAAAAAATAAAGTATTAAGCAACCAGGATTATTTTTTTAAAGTACAGGTAAGTTGCAGGGCAACCAATCTTGTTAATGCAACAACTTATCTTAATACTGCTGTTGCAAAAGCAGATATAGGTTCATCAACCGGCACAGTGTCTGTTTCCGACTCGTCTAATAATGGCGATCAATTTGCAGTGGATGGAAACAGGAATGGTAATGCAGGAGATGTTGGCGAAAATATACCAACACCATTCAACTTTGGTACTTTGCCGGTGAGGTTTATTAATGTGAATGCCTCGTTGCTTAACCAGCATGAAGCATTGGTAAAATGGCAGGTAGCTACACCAATGGACAATGCCGCTGCCTTTATTATTGAGTTTAGCAGCGATGGAAGAAACTGGGCTAATGCTGGTGAACTGAGCATAGATAATTTGAATAAAGCTGGATGGCAATTTTTACATCGAAATATTCCAGCCGGTAATTTGTATTACCGTATAAAACAAATTGATAAAGATGGCAGCTTTACATATAGCAGGATTGTACTGCTGAAAAATAAAACCAATAGCAGCTATGTAATTTATCCTAATCCTGCCAACAACTTTGTTGCAATAAGCACGGGCTACACAGCAAATAATAAGGCAGCGCTTCAATTGTATGATGCTGCAGGAAGATTGCTCCTGAGTAAAAACATTACATCTGCCAATGAGGAAATAAATACATTGTTATATCCAAATGGTACTTATATGCTACGGATACAGGATGATGTGGATACGATTACTTATAAAGTTGTTATCAGGCATTAAATGCATTGAATATTTTATGAGCAGCCTGTGCAAACAGGCTTTTTTTATTTTATCATGTTAAGAATCAAATTGGCATCAGGGCAATTATGCAAATATTTTTCTCTTTCCATAATACTGCAAACACCGGGATAATCCCCTTCCTTTAATTCCATATCTTCTATAATTTGAAAATGCAGGTGTGGTGGCCAATCGCCATTTTCTGATGGTTCACCAAAATGGCCAATCAGTTCGCCACGGCTGATATATTTACCCTCCTGTAAATGTGCAATATCTTTTAAACTGAGATGCCCGTATAATGTGTGGAATACATTAGTGTCTAACTGGTGTTGTAAAATTATCGTGGCACCATAATCACCATAATTATTATTGAAAGCAAAACTATGTACCATGCCGCCAAGCGGCGCACACACTTTTGTACCTGCAGATGCCCAAATATCAACTCCTAAATGGATACTTCGTGGTGCTGCACCATCAAAGTGCTTACTGCGTTTGTACAAAACCCTGTTTTCATTATAGCCACCAATGCCGTATTTATACCCTTCCAGTTTTTTATCTATGTACCAGCAAAAGTGTTTGGTATAAGCAATAATATCTTCAGTTAGTTCTTTGTTTGCTTCAGTAAAATCAAGCTGCAATAATTTATCTGTTGATGAATTAAACTCAACTACGGGATGATAAGTGTTGCGATAATGCAGCAGGATATTTTGGAGCCTGTTTGTCATGTAGTGAAGATACAGATTGTGCAGGGCAATAATTATGAGACGGCGGAAGTTAAAAAAAACGAGGCTGATTATTTCAGCCCCGTTTTATGATAAGTATTTTAATGTTATTAATTCCTGCTGTTTAATTTACTCAGCAAGCGAAGTATCTCGATATACAACCACACAATCGTAACAAGCAAACCAAAAGCGCCGTACCATTCCATGTATTTTGGAGCACCCATTTCTGCACCTTTTTCAATCATGTCAAAATCAAGAATTAAATTTAAAGCAGCAAGTGCCACTACAAAAACTGAAAAGCCAATTCCTAAAGCACTACCCTGAAAAAGGAATGACGGAGGTGCAAAGTTGAAGAACGATAATATCCATGTTACAAGATAAAATAACCCTAGCCCTAATGAGGCAATTAGTACAATAGACTTAAATTTTTCTGTAACTCTTATTACTTTGAATTTGTAAAGCAGGTACATAACTGCCACCACACAAAAAGTAAGCCCCACTGCCTGGAAAACGATACCTGAATATCCTGAAGAATAACTGCCATACCTGCTTTGCGCCGCATATTCAAAATATGCAGACACTGCACCAACAAATAAACCTTCCAGCAAAGCATACAAAGGAGCTAAGTAAGGACTCCATTCCTTTTTAAATGCAATTACGAGTGCAACAACCAGGCCACCAATAATACCTGTAAGCACTAATGGAAAAGCATTGCCGCCTTCAGCAGCTTCTTTCCATGAATACCACGCTGTACCCAGCGTCATTAAAAAAAGAAAACCAAATTTGTTGAGTGTGCCTTTTACAGTCATTGCACCTTCAACATTTACAACGTCATCTAAAACTGTATCCCTGAACCGTTTCTCCGAAAGGGCAGGATTGCCTGATTTGAATATAGACATAGGTTAAAATATTTTAGATTGTAAAAATACCGGTTTTAATACAAAAGTTTACTGCTTTACCTGCCGCTTTAAAATTATTAACTCGTTTTTAGGCGCCTTCCAGTTATAGTCAGTAACAATTTTTTGCTTGATATTTTTTTGTGTTTCAGGGTTTTCAAAATTGGGCTTTTCTTTTTTCAGCAGTTTTGAAATTTCATACGCCATATGAAAAGAGGGAGATACTTTTTCTGCCTGCGAAAACTTAGCAAGTGCTTCATCAAATTTATTAGCCGTTAAAAAAGCAAAGCCTTCCTGTTCCAGTTTCACTGCCTGCTGGTATTTTGGCAGATCATTTAGCTTTAATGCTTCGGCAGCCACATCATTGCTTTGCTCAAATATTTTTTTAAGGCTTTCGCTTGGCTCTGTATTGGAATTATTTTTTTCGATGTATTCGCTCAGCTGCCTGTTGGTTTCCACGCTTTGTGCAAGCAGTGTTTTATTTGAGTCAAGCAATTGCTGAATCCTTGCTTCTCTTTCTGCCAGTTTTTCTGAAAACGCCTTATTTATATTTTTTTCTTTTTCCACTTTTGAAAAAAGATGATAAGCAAAAGCACAAAAGCCAAACATTACAAACAGCGACAGCAAGGCAAGTATATTGTTCCTGTTCATACAGCAATACTTTTTTTGTTTTTTAGAAATAAAGCCCCGCTGAAAAAAAACATAACAGAGCCTAATGAACTTTTAAACATCCCTTCATTATTCATTTTTTGAAACAGCAGGCAAAAAAGAACAAAGGCTGCCGAAACCGCCATTACGGTAATAAATATTTTTCCGGCCAGTTTGTCGCCACTGGGTTTATCGGGTGGGGGATCGGGTTTATCGTTATCATCTTCATTTGTTTTGTCATCTTGTTCCGGCGAAGATTTGCCAGCCAGTGTTTTCTCTACTTTGCTTACAAAGTCTTTAAAATATTTTTCAAGGTTAGAATTAGGTATGGGCAACCCATTATTGCTATTGAATTTTACAAGATCAGAAAAACAAAAATCAATTGTGCCTGCTTTATCATAAAGCGCCCCATCCGGCTTAAAGAATTGTATCCTTGCAAGATTTTGCCAGCCAGTAAAATCGCAAGAGCTGAAATAAACAGGCACAATGATAATGCCTGGAAATTTTTCCATGAGTACTTTAAACTCATTGGTGCGTATATATTCCGAATTAAGAAAATTACCTGATACACATAGTATGGCAAGTTGTGAACGGCCTAAATTACCCTGTATCTCTTCATGCCATTGAGAACCCACAGGTATTTCCGAGTCGTCCCACGCAATAAAATTATAACGGCCAGAGTTGTGCAAGTGAGTGTTTATGCCTTTCTTAAATACCTGGAAAAAGGCATTGTCATTATGGGCATAAGAAATGAAGTATTTAATTTCCGGCTTGGGCATTGTGATAGCGTAAACCGTTTTTCTGGTGCTTTAAAGTTAATACTATAATTCTTTTAAAAGAAAAATCATTCGGCCTGGTAGGTGTAGTGGTTTTTTTGCGGCAACGTTACCGTACAAAGTTTATGGCAGCAACACCATTCAAATAAAATTCCGCTTAACTTGCATCACCTTAAAAAAAGATTGTTTGCTATGAGCACAACGGAACAGGTACTACAAGACGTAGTAATAAAATTTGCCGGCGACAGCGGCGATGGTATGCAACTTACTGGCAGCCAGTTTACAAATAACTCAGCATTGCTTGGTTTAGATTTAGCCACTTTCCCGGATTTTCCGGCAGAGATAAGGGCTCCAATCGGCACATTGCCCGGCGTGAGTGGTTACCAGTTGCGTTTCAGCAGTGATGAAATTTTTACTCCGGGTGATGCCTGCGATGTGCTGGTGGCGATGAATGCAGCAGCATTGAAAGTAAATTTAAAAGCGTTAAAACCTGGCGGCATTATCATTGCCAACACCGATGGTTTTGACTCTAAAAATTTGCGCCTTGCTAATTACCCTGAAGGAGTAAATCCCATAGAAGATAACAGCCTCGACAGTTATGCTTTGATAAAAATGGATGTAACCAAAATGACCCGTGAGGCATTGAAGGATATAACCATGGGGATGAAGGAAAAAGACAGGGCAAAAAACATGTTTGTACTTGGCTTTCTTTACTGGATGTACAATAGGGAGATGGATAATACTATTGGATTTCTTAAAGATAAGTTTGGCAAAAAGCCAGAAATATTTGAAAGCAACGTAAAGGCGCTGCAGGCAGGATACAATTTTGGAGATACAACAGAAACATTCCGTACAAGGTTTAGTGTGGCAAAAGCAAAAATGGAAGCTGGTAATTACCGCTCTATTATGGGCAACCAGGCTTTGAGTTATGGTTTGATTGCTGCATCGCAAAAAAGCGGGCTATCAATGTTTCTTGGCAGTTATCCTATTACCCCCGCAAGTGATATCTTACATGATTTAAGCAAATACAAAAACTTTGGAGTAAAAACCTTCCAGGCCGAAGATGAAATTGCTGCTATTACTTCTGCTATTGGTGCCAGCTACGGTGGATTATTGGGTGTTACAACAACCAGCGGACCGGGCATGGCACTAAAAGGAGAGGCAATGGGGCTGGCTGTGATGTTAGAAATTCCATTGGTGATTGTAAATGTACAGCGTGGCGGCCCAAGCACGGGCTTGCCTACAAAAACAGAACAAAGCGATTTGATGCAGGCGTATTATGGAAGAAACGGGGAATGCCCCATGCCCATAGTTTCAGCATCCACACCAAGCGATTGCTTTGCTGCTGCATACGAAGCAGTAAGGATAAGTGTACAACACATGACACCGGTAATTTTATTGAGTGATGGTTATATTGCCAATGGTGCAGAGCCTTGGAGATATCCTTCAAGCGCTGATTTGGCTGAGATAAAAGTAAAATTTGCCAACATTGCCGATTTGGAAGAAAATGGCAAATTCATGCCTTATAAAAGAGATGAAAAATTAGTGCGGCCATGGGCTATACCAGGCACACCCGGATTAGAACACCGTGTTGGTGGGTTGGAAAAACAGGATGTGACCGGGAATGTAAACTACGAAAGTGAGAACCACCAGCACATGGTAAAAACAAGGCAGGCAAAAGTTGACAATATCGCTAATTATATCCCTGAACAAAAATTGGATAGTGGCCCGGAAAAAGGTAAAGTATTGGTACTTGGCTGGGGTAGTACCTATGGCGCTATTAAAAGTGCGGTAAAAGAATTGCAACTGGCAGGCCATGCGGTATCTCATGCACACCTGCGTTATGTAAGGCCATTCCCTAAAAACCTGGGAGATATTCTTAAAAACTTTGATCATGTATTAATACCAGAGATAAACAATGGACAGTTGATAAGGATAATCCGTGATGTTTATTTTGTGGATGCAAAAGGGTATAATAAAATAATGGGTGTGCCTATTACAAAGGGAGAGTTGATTGAAGAGGTGAAGAAGATGCTCTGATAAGCATGAATTAAATTTTTTCACAAAGCCACGCCAAAAACGTGGCTTTGCCGTTTTGTCACCCCAGCAAAAATGGCTTGTGCTTTGTAATTAATAATGCAAAAATTATAGCTATGACATTTGGAATGATTGCGATTTCCCTCATATTTATGGTGATAGGTATGGCGGTACAATGGAGGTTGAAAAGCAAATTCTCAGAGTATGGAAAAGTGCCTGCTTCATCAGGCTTAAGTGGTAAAGAAGTGGCAGAAAAAATGCTGAGAGATAATGGCATTTATGATGTGCAGGTAATTTCTGTGCCCGGCTTTTTAAGCGACCATTACGATCCCACAAAGAAAACCGTAAACCTTAGTGCGGATGTTTACGAAGGCAGAACGGTTAGCGCTGCGGCTGTAGCGGCACATGAGTGCGGACATGCAGTGCAACATGCAACGGCTTATTCAATGCTTGCATTACGCAGCAGGTTGGTACCCGTTACACAAATAAGCAGTACACTCTCTCAATGGGTAATTATTGCAGGCATTGGTATGTATGGTTTTGGTGGTGGCAACCAAACTGTTTTGTTAATTGGCATTATCCTTTTTGCGGTCTCCACTTTATTTGCCGTGGTTACCTTGCCAGTAGAGTTTGATGCATCTGCAAGGGCATTAAAATGGCTGGATACTTCAAATATTACAAGAGGGCAGGAGCATGACAAAGCAAAGGATGCATTGAAATGGGCTGCATTAACTTATGTTGTTTCTGCTTTGGCTTCTATTGCTATGCTGGTGCAGTATATATTAATTTACCAATCAAGAAGCAGGGACTAACATAAAGTTCTTCTATAAAAAGTAAAAAGCTCCCAATAGGAGCTTTTTACTTTTTATAACTTTATCTCTTCATCACTCTCATCATAAAACCTGAACTCGGTTAAATGATAAGCAGAATTGGAAACCACTTTAATTTTTTGCTTGTACTTCCAGCTCCAGCGCCTGCGTTTAGAAATAAAACCACTGGTGAGGTAGGTATATAAAATTGGGTGAACCATAATGGTAAGCCCCTTATGCTTTTGCATAATAAGATAGCTAAGGTTCTTTTCTATTTCGTCCTCTAAAATAAGTGTAGAAGATATTTTTCCCGTGCCATTACAGCTTGGGCAAATTTCAGCCGTGTTAATATTCATCTCCGGCTTCATGCGCTGCCTTGTTATCTGCATCAAACCAAATTTGCTGATAGGAAGCACAGCATGTTTAGCCCTGTCAGTCCGCATAAATTGTTCCATTGCATCCACCAGTTTCTTTTTATTCTCTGGTAGTTTCATGTCAATGAAATCAATAACGATAATGCCACCAAGGTCTCTTAATCTTAATTGCCTTGCAATTTCTTCTGCCGCCTCAAGGTTGGTTTCCATCGCATTTTGCTCCTGGTTATTGCTTACACTTTTATAGCCACTGTTTACATCAATTACATGCAATGCTTCAGTGTGTTCAATAATAAGATAAGCGCCACTGGGCAGGTTTACAGTTTTGCCAAAAGATGCTTTTACCTGTTTGGTAACACCAAAACTGTCGAATATCGGAGAGCCGTTATTATAATAAGTAACTATATCAGCTTTCTCCGGGGCTATTCTTTGTATATATGTTTTTGTATCGGCAAAAATATTGCGGTCGTTTACTACAATGCGGTTAAAGTCTTCATTCAGCAAATCACGGAGCATGCTGTTGGCCTTGCCTTGCTCACTTAAAATTTTTGCAGGTGGTGTAGCTCCGTTGAGGTTTGTTTGTATTGTTTTCCAGGTAGCAACAAGCGATTCTAAATCCTCATGGAGTTCTGCAGTTTGTTTGCCCTCTGCAGCAGTACGCACTATCACGCCAAAGTTTTTTGGCTTAATAGCTTCAATAATTTTTTGCAGCCTTTTTCTTTCATCACCCGAATGGATTTTTCTTGAAACAGCTACAATATCATTAAAAGGTGTAATTACTACAAATCTTCCCGGGAGAGAAATTTCACAACTCAGCCTGGGGCCCTTTGCTGCAATCGGTTCTTTCAAAATTTGAACCAATACATTAGGCCTGCCATTCATTACTTCGGCAATCTTTCCAGTTTTTACTATTTCTGGTTCTACGCTAAATTTTCCAAAATCAAAACCACCTTCAGTTTTATCATTGATGGCAGTGTTAGTGAACTTGAGAAGGGAACGTATATAAGGGCTAAGGTCGGTATAATGAAGAAAGGCGTCTTTTTCAAAACCAACATCCACAAATGCAGCATTCAGCCCGGGAATAAGTTTTTTTACTCTCCCCAGGTACAGATCACCTACTGCAAAGCTTGCATCCGCCTTTTCGTTGTGCAGCTCCACCAGTTTTTTATCTTCCATCAGGGCAATTTCCACGCCCTGAGATGCCGCATTTATAATTAACTCCTTTGTCAAGCAAATCACATTTTAAGAAACATAGCCTCATATAAAAGTTACCAGTATGGCAAAAAATCCCGTGAATACGGGACTGGCATACTGAAAACAGGTACCGGCCTTTATGGGGCCGGCACTAAAGAAATAGATTATTTCTTTTTATGACGGTTCTTTCTTAAACGCTTTTTACGCTTATGTGTTGCAATTTTATGACGTTTTCTTTTTTTACCACAAGGCATAACCTGAGTATTTTTATTTGTGAAAAAATGATTTATATAAACAGAAACATTCGTTTCCTCTTATTTCAATTCTTTTATCCTGTCATCTATCTCCTTACTGTATTTAGGATTGTTGACCAAGCCTTTACTTATATTGAACCATTTAACAGCATTGGCTTTATCTCCCTTTTCTGCGTAAGCTACTGCAAGCCAATAAACAGCATCTTGATTTCCAGGCTCACTTTCCACTACTTTGTTCAATCGCTCTATTGCTTTGTTATATTGGGTTGAAACCACACCACCAATTCCTAAAACCATCTGCGCCTGCATATTTGATGGGTCTTTTTTTACAACCTGCAGCAGTTGCTGCACCCCTTTCATAGTTTCTTCCGCATTTCCAGTCATTCCCTTTCCAAAAATATAGGCTGCACCTAAGTCCACCTTTAAACTATCATTGGCAGGGTTTATTTCTATCGCCCTGTTCAGCAGCTTTATCGCCTCATCTGCCTTCCAGCCTCTTTTGGCCACATCCGGTTCATTCTGGATGTCCCCTAAAATTTGCCGGGCTGCGAAGGTGAGGTTTTTTTCAGAATTTACCAACATTGCAGCTTTGGAAATATAAAAAACATAGAGCTCATGATTATCTAGGCTGTCGTGCCAAAAGTTGGCTAGTTGAGTATATGATTTTTCCTGCTGGCCTTTTACATCGCCCCTTGATACACTGTTTTCCAGCTCATTTATATAATTGGTTTGGGAAACAGTGAGTTTTTGCTTAGAAACAATTAGAAATTTTTCAATATTAAAAGATGCATCAGTTTTGTTTGCGGCCATTTCAGGTGCCTGTTTGTTTTCTTTAGCGGCAACTGTTTTGCCTAAAAACCAAAGTGTAAACAAAAGAGCAAGGCCTGATACTGAGAGGATTATTTGTTGCTTTTTCACTGTAAAAAAATAAGGCTGCAAAAATACAATTATCCTTGCAGCCTAAAGCTTTTAAAATTTATTGGCAATCAATCTTCCATTGAAGGAGAGGTGTTTTCATCCATTTTTTTGCTCTTTACTTCCTGTACAAATTCTTTGGCAGGTTTAAACGCAGGAATATAGTGCTCGGGTATTTCCACGGCAATATTCTTCTTGATATTGCGTCCTATTTTGGCTGCTCTTTTCTTTGTAATAAAACTGCCAAAGCCACGGATATAAATATTTTCACCCGCTATTAAAGAGCGTTTTATTTCTTTAAACATTGTTTCCAAAGTAACCATTACATCCACTTTGGGAATACCGGTTTTATCGGCGATTTCTGATATAAGATCTGCCTTTCTCATATTATAAGGTTTAAATTCAACAGTAAAATAATACATTATTTTGGAAAAAGCAATATTATGGGCTGATTATCAGCGAAATAATATTTCACAGGCTATGCACACATTTCGCCGTACCTTAATTATTATGCCTGATATTTGTTTTAATGAATGAACAAAGCAAACAATTATTTTTTGCAAAGCAGCTTTTGCTATGGAATGAAAAATACAACTTCCGGCAAATGCCGTGGAAAGGGGAGAAAGACCCATATAGAATATGGTTAAGCGAAATCATCCTGCAGCAGACAAGGGTGGAGCAGGGACTTGAATATTATAATCACTTCATCAAAACTTTCCCTACTGTAAAACATTTGGCTAAAGCACCGGATACAAAGGTTTTTAAACTTTGGGAAGGACTTGGCTATTACACCCGTTGCAAAAACCTTATTACTACGGCAAAATATATTTCGGGTGAATTGAATGGAAAATTTCCAGATAAATATGACGATATACTTGCCTTAAAAGGTATTGGGCCCTATACTGCGGCCGCAATAAGCTCCTTTGCCTTCAATATTCCCAAAGCTGTGGTGGATGGAAATGTTTTCCGTGTATTGTCAAGATATTTTGGAATTCATACGCCGATCGACAGTGTTGAGGGGAAAAAAATATTTTCTGCTTTGGCAAATGAACTGCTTGATAAAAAAACACCTGGTATATATAACCAGGCTATTATGGATTTTGGTGCTATTGTCTGTAAACCTCAGTCGCCGCTTTGTCATGACTGTTTGCTTAGAAAGAATTGTGTTGCTTTTACAGATAAAAGAATAAATGTGCTGCCTGTAAAAGAAAAATTAATTATAAAAAAAACAAGATGGTTTTATTATTTGGTTGCAGAATACAAAGGAGGCCAATATGTAAAAATGAGAGGGCCAAAAGATATTTGGGAAAACCTGTACGAGTTTATTTTGATTGAAGAACCTTCAGCTCTTTCAGCAGATAAATTGTGTGCATCAAAAAAAGCGAAAAGTATTTTTGGAAAAGAAAAAGTAGAAGTTGTTTCAGTTTCGGGTATATACAAGCAGCAACTGACACATCAAACAATTTGCGGTCAGTTTATCAAGATAAAACTAAAAAGACCGTTACAGGCAGCAGGATATGAACTGGTAACTAAAAATGAAATCAACCAACGGCCATTCCCAAAATTTATCAACCAGTATTTACAGGATAAAGCAGTACCTTTAAATTTGTTTTAGAGTAGTTGACGAACCAATAAATTGAAACATTATGAGAGGTGTAAACAGGGTAATGCTGATTGGCAATTTGGGTAAAGACCCGGATATGCAGTTTTTGGAAGGTAATATTGCAGTGGCAAAATTTTCATTGGCCACTACTGAAACCTACAAAGACCGGAGCGGTAAGCTTATTTCGCAAACGGAGTGGCATACCGTTGTGTTGTGGAGAGGATTGGCAGAGTTGGCACAGAAGTATCTTCATAAGGGAAGTCTTGTATATATTGAAGGTCGTCTTAAAACCCGTAGCTGGGAGGATAAAGAAGGTAACAAAAAATTTGCAACAGAAATAGTAGGCGATAATTTGATTATGCTTGATAAAAGAACCGATGGCAGTGGTCATGTGCCAGGTTTGGATGGAGCAGATGATTTAGGCCATGAACCACCCCCTCCGCATCCCGAAGAAGGCTCTGAACGTCTTCCTTTTTAATTCAAAAACTTTCATCATAAGTAATTATTTACTATTGATGAACAACAATATTGTTTACTAAAACCAATTGTTTTGGACTATCATTCGGTCGTTAAATTTTCAGGTATTTCACAAATCCATCTCCTGTCCATCAATACGGCAGCATCTGCTGTGCTGATATTTTTAGCTGTTATTTTATTTGTTATTTCTTTTTTGGTGGCAGGTTCCGAAGTGGCTTTTTTCTCCCTTACTTATAAAGACATCAATATGCTAAAGACAAAACAGCAACCTGCTTTCAGGCGTATTGTTTCTTTGCTGGAAGAACCCAAAATGCTGCTGGCTTCAATGCTTATCAGTAATAGCTTTGTTAATATCGGTATTATCCTTATCGCCAATATTTTATTGGATGGCTGGCTCGAAGTGTTTCACCTTAGCTTTTGGCTTACGTTTTTAATAAAAGTATTAGCCGTTACGTTTCTTGTTGTTCTGTTTGGGGAAGTACTGCCCAAAGTGTGGGCTACCAATCATAAAATTTGGTTTGCCGCCACAGCATCGGTGGTAATAGAATTACTTCATGGGCTTTGCTCCAGGCTGGGTATGAGTAATCGTCTTGTAGGGCTAAGCGACAGGATAGAAAGAAAATTTTCTCAGGGAAATTCATCAGCATTAGATGATAAACAACTTGACTATGCTATAGATCTTTTACCAGACCATGAAGCCACAATGGAGGAAAAACAAATTTTAAAAGGGATACGCAAATTTAGTGACACACCTGTAAAGCAGGTAATGCGTACCAGGCTTGATGTTAGTGGAATTGATTATAACAGCAACTTTGAAGATGTAATAAAAAAAATTGAAGAACTTCATTACTCCCGACTGCCCGTTTATAAAAACAATTTGGATGAAGTGGAAGGTATGTTGCATACTAAGGATATGCTGCCATATGTTAATAACAGCAACTATGCAAATTTTGACTGGCACAGTATCATGCGGCAGGCTTATTTTGTACATGAGCAGAAACTTATTGAGGATTTATTACAGGAATTCAGGAATAAAAGAATTCACTTTGCAGTGGTGGTAGATGAATTTGGAGGAACATCCGGCATTGTAACGCTGGAAGATATAATGGAAGAAATAATTGGTGATATACAGGATGAATTTGATGATGAGCAAAGTGCCAATAAAAAGATTGATGACAACACGTATATTTTTGAAGGCAAGACCATGATAAACGACGTATGCAAAATAATGGGCTTATCTGCTGATACTTTTGAAGTGGTAAGGGGTGACAGCGATTCCTTAGCTGGCTTGGTACTAGAAATTGCAGGTGAGTTTCCGCAGGTGAATGAAGAAGTGGTGAGCGGCGATTTCGCATTTGTGCCATTGGAAATAAACAAAAACAGAATTGATAAAGTGAAAGTAATTATCAAACCAAGAGAAATAAAAGAAGAAGAGTAATGATTAAAGGCGTTTCAGTCTTAGTACTTAGTACTAAGTACTTGATATTAAGATTTGGAATTGTTATTTTAGGGGGGTTCTTATTCTCCTGCAATTCACCCTATGTTTCAAAAAAAAGGGGGTACTATAAAATTGAATTGCCCGAACGGGGATATCAAAAATTTGAAAAGGAAGGTTTTCCCTACAGCTTTGAATACCCTGTGTACGGCCAGATAATGCAAGACACTACTTACTTTGAAAGCAATCCCGAAGATCCATACTGGATCAATATTGATTTTCCCAAATTTGGTGGCAGGGTATTTTTAAGTTATAAAAAAATAGGTGGCAAAGCACTGTATAAAGTAAAAATGCCTGATGGTACTTACAAAGATTCTCTTGGTAATAATGAATTTGACAGGATGGTATCAGACGCTTTTACACTTACTAATAAAAATGATGTGGTTTCCACTTCAATAAAAGACAGTCTAATACATACAACAAATAATATCAATGGTGTTTTTTTTAAAGTAGGAGGCAATGCCGCTACTGCCAAGCAGTTCTTTTTAAGCGATACTACAAAGAACTTTATAAGAGGTGCTCTTTACTTTGATAGCAGTCCCAATGCAGATTCTTTGCGGCCTGTGCAGGATTTTTTACAGGCTGACCTTGAGCACATCATTAATACATTTAAATGGCGCAATTAAAAACCGGGCTGCAATAAAGCAGCCCGGTTTGATATATGGAGATGTTATATTAGTTTCTTAAGCCTGGCCTGTTGTTTTTTAATGCCCTTTTCATTTGCTGGCGCTGTAATGTCTTTATCAGTAACTGCCTGAACCTTCCTTCAGCATTAAATAACCGGTTCATACGCTGCTGGTTGCCTAATACTTTAGTGAATTGTCCCTGGTATTTCTTTTTTACATTTAATATTTTCTCGTCCCTAACTATTGCATCGGAATTGTCTTTGGCGGCAATTTCCATTTCCTTATCATATTGATGATATACCGGCCAAAATTTTTCGGCTTCCTCAGGCGTTAAGTCCAATTCTTTACTGATAAATGCCACTTTTAATGCACGGATATCTTGTTGCTTTTTTTCAGAAATTTCGGGTGCTGGCTGCTCCTGTGCCATTGCAAAGGAGCTTGTTAATACAAATGACAGTATGATGTATAGCTTCTTCATTCGTCTGCTATTTTAGTTTGTTGAGTTTATGTCTTCAATAAATTTTTCAAAAGCGGCATCATCAGTAAAATATTCTTCTTGTGCAGGCACGTTGCCTTCCTCGATGCCGGAAGTAAGTACAGCCACATCTGCTTCAGAGCCGTTATGCTCCAGGTACTTCATTATATCCTCTTCGGCAAGGCTGTTTAGTTTTTCATCAAACTTTTTTTCATCCATTTTTTTGCCCTCTTCAATTATGCTTGATAAAACCACAGCTTCGGAAGCAGTAATTTTTATATCGCCGGCATATTTATAAACTCCCAGCGCCACCATACCAGTAAACACAGCTGCCGCTGCATATTTTAAAATAACATTGCGGCGCTGCGGCATCGCAATAACTTTTGTGCCGGTGTCTGGATTTACTTTATTAAGTATATTGCCTGCAAGGTGTTCAAAATATCCAGCTGGTATTGTAAAAGGTTGCAATTTATTTGCTCCCTGCAATATGCCAGAAATATTATTTTCATTAACTCCGGCAACAGTGCTTTCAGGTACTTCTTCAAAATAATTAGCAGGTACTTCGTAAGGTGTTACCTTTTTAATGCCAGCCATAAACGGCGAAATTTCCTGCAACTCATGTGCGGCAGTGCCTTCAATTTTTGCAAGAATATTATTTGATAAAATGTCAAAATACTCCGCTGGTACATCATTTTTTACACGGGCCAATATTGCTTCGGGAATTGTATCAAAGTACCCTTCCAATACAAAAAATACATTGGCCCTGCCAATGCCAGCTACCCGAGGGCTAATTTCTTTTAATTCATTCAATATGTCAACACTCCTTTCCATCCTTTCTATAATGACTATTTAACAATACTTTAGTTTAATGATTAAGCAAATAATCTTCAATTTTTTTCACCGCATGATGATAGCTTGCTTTTAGTGCCCCTTCGCTGGTTTCCAGCACACGGCTCATTTCTTCGTAAGGCATTTCATCATAATACCGCAGATTAAAAACCGTTCGCTGTTTATCAGGCAACTGCTGCATGGCCAGTTGCAGTTTCCATTCTATTTTGCTGCTGTCAAAATTTGTTTCTGCCTTTAATTTGTCTTCCAGGCCATTTTCCACATCTCCCAGTGATACAGCCGATTTTCTTTTCTGTTGGTCAAGAAAAGTAAGGCACTCATTGGTGGCTATACGGTACAGCCAGGTATAAAGCTGGCTGTCTTCACGAAAATTATCCAGCCCTTTCCAAACCTTAATAAACATATTCTGCAATACATCATTTGCATCTTCATGCTGCACCACCATACGGCGAATATGCCAGTATAATTTTTCCTGGTGCTTTTTTATGATGGCAGTAAATGCCCTCTCTTTGGTTGCTGCGTTTCTAAACTGGAGCAACAGCTCTTTATCATCTTGTGGTATGGCCATAGTATCAGGTATAAAAATAGAAAAAGCAACGGTATGATGTTGTTTTTTGCTAAAGGTTTAATCCGGCGATATAATTGCGATAAAGCAGTAAGAAATCCTGGTATGCTTTGCTCCTTTGAAGGAAATATTCATATCTTACTATTACAAATCTACCGGCAATGAAACGCTGCTTTATTCTTATTACGCTTTGTCTTATTTCTTCTGAATGTTTTTGCTGGGGTTTTTATGCCCATAAAAAAATAAACTATTATGCCGTTTTTCTTTTGCCGCCCGAAATGATGGTGCTGTATAAACCAAACATTGACTTTTTAGAAGAACATGCCGTAGATCCTGATAAACGCAGGTATGCCGTGCCTGAGGAGGGGCCAAGGCATTACATAGATATTGATCATTATGGCACATATCCTTATCCCAACCTGCCACGAAAATGGAAGGATG
The DNA here is from genome assembly GCA_964494815.1 of uncultured Ferruginibacter sp. Lineage (GTDB taxonomy): Bacteria > Bacteroidota > Bacteroidia > Chitinophagales > Chitinophagaceae > Ferruginibacter. The sequence goes on from CAZBTD010000029.1 coordinate 29,314, forward strand.
CGGTGGCAAAGTTTGGCGAAGATTCAGTGAATGCTTACGGCATAGTGCCCTGGCATTTACAAACCATGCTGTATCGCCTTACCGAGGCCTTTAAAGAAAAAAACTTTAGTAAGATAATGAAGAACAGCGCTGAGATAGGACATTATATAGCTGATAGTCATGTGCCGCTTCATGCAAATAGTAATCACAATGGGCAATACAGCAATCAAAAAGGCATACATGGATTTTGGGAAAGCCGTGTGCCGGAACTGTTGGCAGAGAGGCAATTTGATTTTTTTATTGGTAAAGCAGAATATATCAAGTACCCGGCTGATTATATATGGAAAAGAGTTTTGGAAAGCGCCCTTGCTTCAGATTCTGTTTTACGTTTTGAAAAAGAACTTACAAAAGAATTTTCTGAAGATCAGAAGTACAGTTTTGAAGCCCGGAATGGTGTGGTGGTAAGACAGTACTCTTCTGCTTTTACAGAAGCATTTGATAAAAAATTAAATGGCATGGTGGAGAGAAGAATGCGTTTGTCAATTTATTCCATAGCATCCTTTTGGTACACCGCATGGGTAAATGCGGGGCAACCTGATTTGAAAAATTTGACAGGACAGAAATTTTCGGAACAGGATATAAAAGAGTTTGACAAGCTAAACACTACCTGGCAAAGCGGAGGAAAAATGATAGGCAGAGAGGAATGATATACATTATTTAGAATCTAAAAAGTTGTTTTAAAAAGAAAAGTTGAACATGACAGAAATGGAATTTAACCACCGCCTGCGGCAGGTATTTTTTTTAATCCTTATCATTACGCTTAGCATAGTACTTTTAAAAGAATTGTATATCTACCTGCCGGGTGTGCTGGGCGCTGTTACACTTTACATTCTCTGCCGTGAAAACTATTTTCAACTCATTTATAAAAGAAAATGGAAAAAAGGACTGGCAGCGATATTGTTTATATTTTACTATTCATTACTGCTTGGGCTCCCTATTTTTTTAGCAGTTACATTGCTGGCTCCTAAAGTTGAAAGTTTGATAAACAACCAGCAGGAGCTGCTTGCCGGGGCAAAGCATGTGTTATCTGTAGTGCAGACAAAAATTGGCCGCAATTTTATCGACGACAAAGCTATTAGTAATGCAGCAGGCAAAGTAAGTTCTGTATTACCATCGCTTTTTAGCAGCACCGCCACGCTGGTTACTAACCTGGTTATAATGCTTTTCTTATTGTATTACATGCTTTATTCAGGTTCTGCTATGGAAAAATTTCTTTCGAAAGTAATTCCATTGAAAGATGAAAATATTAAACTGCTGGCTACAGAAACCAAAACAACAATTAAGTCAAATGCCATTGGCATACCTGTTATTGCTTTAATACAAGGGGCCACAGCAGCATTAGGTTATTTTATTTTTGGTGTAAAAGATGTTTTGTTGTGGGGGTTCCTTACAGGTGTATTTTCATTTTTGCCGGTAATCGGTTCCATGATTATCTGGGTGCCTGTTTGTATATATATGTATGCATCCGGCAATACAGGAATGGCGGTTGGGTTATTATTGTACAGTGCCATCGTTACAAGTAATATCGACTACTTTGCCCGTATCTCCATTATGAAAAGACTGGGAGATGTTCATCCTGTAATTACATTGTTTGGGATTATTGTAGGGTTAAGTTTGTTTGGTTTTATTGGATTGATATTTGGCCCGTTACTGGTAAACTATGTGATTGTGTTGTTTGACATTTATATGAATGAATTTGTGGAAGAGCAGCCAGCAGAACCTTCTATCAATGGTGACGACTCCGGCGGGTAAGAAAAAAAGTCATCATAATTTCTTCAGGGGAAACCTGCTTTTGCGCTGCATTTACATCGTTTACATTATCCAGGCAGTTTAAATATTTAAAATCGCTTTCAAAAAGTTACTTTTGCACCCCGATAGCTATCGGGGTAATTTTTTTAAACCAATACTTAAACAGCGTGGTACACAATTTTAATGCAGGCCCATCTATTTTGCCCCAGCAGGTTTTTCAGCAGGCATCACAAGCAGTATTAAATTATAATAATACAGGCCTATCCATTTTGGAAATTGGCCACCGTACTTCCACTTTCCAGGCTGTAATGGATGAAGCAAGAGCATTGGTAAAAGAACTGATGCAGTTGGATGACAACCATGAAGTGTTGTTTTTGCATGGCGGTGCTTCCACACAGTTTATGCAAGTGCCAATGAATTTGCTGGATGATAAAAAAACAGCCGCTTATGCTGATACTGGTGTGTGGGGGCAAAAAGCAATCAAGGAAGCAAAATTGTATGGCAATGTAGAAGTGGTATGTACTGGAAAAGAAAGCAATTACACGGTGATACCAAAAGATTTTGCAGTGCCAAATGATGCATCCTATTTTCATATCACTACTAATAACACTATTTATGGAAGCCAATGGCAAAAAATTCCAAAAGTTAGTATTCCGTTAGTAGGGGATATGAGCAGTGATATTTTCAGCCGTGTAATTGACTTTAACGCTTTTGATTTAATATATGCAGGTGCTCAAAAAAATATGGGGCCGGCAGGTGTAAATTTAGTGGTGGTGAATAAAATTATTTTGGGAAAGTTAAAGCGTGCCATCCCAACAATAATGGATTATCGTAACCACATAAAAGAGGGGAGTATGATGAATACACCGCCTGTGTTTGCAGTATATGTATGTATGCTTACGCTCCGCTGGCTGAAAGAACAGGGTGGTGTGGCAGCTATTGAAAAAAAGAATATAGAAAAGGCGGCATTGTTGTATGAAGAGATTGATCGCAACCCTTTATTTACTGGTACGGTTGCAAAGGAAGACCGCAGCAAAATGAATGTATGTTTTGTAATGAGAGATACAGCACTTGAAGAAAAATTCCTGGCATATGTGAAAGAGAAAAATATTGTTGGCATCAAAGGGCACAGGCTGGTAGGAGGTTTCAGGGCATCGCTGTACAACGCATTGCCAGTAAGCAGTGTGCAAGTGCTGGTAGATGCAATGAAAAGTTTTGCACAACAATACGCTTAATAAAATTTACTCTATTTTTACCGTTTCTATAAAGAGCAATCAATGGTTA
>CAZBTD010000030.1:0-32111 GCA_964494815.1 uncultured Ferruginibacter sp.
TAAGTGCTTCTAGTGCTTCTTCGCTTGTTTCACCCACATTAAAATCGCCGTCAGTAGCAAGTATCACCCTGTTGTTGCCATTGCGTATAAATGAACGTTTGGCAATTGTGTATGCAAGCCGGATAGCCGATTCGCCAGGTGTATCACCACTGGCAGTTAATTCCTCTATTGATTGTATTATCTTTTGCTTTTCCTCTCCACTCGTTGGTTGCATCCACACAGCTACAGTGCCCCCATAGATTACAATCGATACAGTATCAACTGGCCTTAGATTTTTAACAAGCATTTGAAATGCAGCCTTTACCAATGGTAGCCTGTTAGGCATATCCATACTGCCGGATGCATCTATTAAAAAAACAAGATTGCTTGGTGGCACTTTATCCAGGTCAAGTTTCTTCGCATTTATGTTCAGGTACATCAGGCGCTTTTCTGTATCCCATGGACAGGCAGACTGATCGGATTCAAGACGGAAATATTCATTTTTTTCCGGCTCCTTATAATTAAGGTTAAAATAATTCAGTAATTCTTCAAGCCTTACTGCATCTGGCGGCACCACACTTTTCATTGATAAAAAGCGGCGGATGTTGCTATAAGATGCTTTATTGATGTTTAATGAAAAGCCTGTGTTGGGAAACTTGCCGGCATTTACTGTCTCATTTTCAATTAGTGAAAAATAGGACTCATCACTTACAAACCACGAATACCGGGAAGTAAATTGATTGTCTTTGGTAATAGAGATAAGCTTAGGCCTGTTTTTACTGGCCTGAGTTGAAAGCAGCTTCATCGTTACTTCAAGATATTTGTCGCTGCTTATGCCTACCATCACACTTTCGTAGCCATCAAGACTAAGAGTAATTGAGTCATTTTTTTTAACACTAGAAATACCAAAACCGCCTGACGTACCTGAGTGATACAGCAACCTGTCTGACTGCAGCAATATTTTCACATTTTGCAGGTATTCATTCTTTTCGTTCTTAATTTCTCCACGCAGATAGTATTGGGCCGAGCAGTCAATAACAAAAAGCAATAAAATTATATAAGCAACAAATTTTCTCAAACTGAAAAATATTATAACAAAAATAGATACTAAGAAGAGAGAACGTTTTTGACGCTTCTTTATTGTTTGTTAATCTTCCACCAGTTGATAAATCTCTGCCAGGTTTCTGCCCAAACCATCATAATCAAGACCAAAGCCAAGCAGAAATTTGTTTGGCACACTAAAGCCAATGTAATGAAGATCAAGCGGATGCTCCAGAGCCTCCGGCTTCTGCAGTAACGCTGCTATTTTTAAAGAAGCAGGTTGCTGATTGTAAAGTTGTGGGAGAAATTTGGTAAGTGTATTACCTGTATCAACAATATCTTCAATTATCACCACATGCCTGTCTTTAAGCGGTTCATCGAGGCCGATAGAAGTAATAACATTACCAGTAGATTTGGTTCCTTTATATGACGCAAGTTTGATAAAAACAATCTCCGCATCTCCCGTGATAGATTTAAACAAATCGGAAGCAAACATAAATGAGCCATTAAGTATAGCAATAAAGATTGGGTTTTTATCTTGATAATCTTTACTGATTTTTTCAGCCATTTCTTTAATGCGGCTGTCTATTTCTGCGGCAGTAATAAATGGTTTAAATTTTTTGTCGTGTACCTGGATGATTGACATTGCAGTGAGTATTGGGGTTACTGTTATTTTTGATTTGATATTTAAATGTGCTTACTGTGAAACTATCAATTGCTGGCCGATATTTAAATTGTCGGAAGAAAGATTGTTCCACTCTTTTATCTGCTGTACAGATACGCCATATTTTTTTGCAATACCATACAAACCTTCTTTTGGTTTTACTTCGTGATATTTAGATGGCGCATCTGTTTTATCTGCACTCCTCTTTGGAGGTTGTTGCATTGCCAAATCTTTCACTGGCTGTAAAAAAAGTCTTGCTCCTTCATTAATCACTGTATTTTTAGTAAAGCCGTTGTATGCAGCAAGGTATTGAAGTTGAATGCCATTTTGCTGTGCTACATCAAGCAATGTTTCTCCATGCCTGGCAACATATATAGCACTACTGCCTTCTATAGCCTTCTTCTCAATAAAAACAGGTTGATCTTTTGAGAGTATCCCATCTTGATCAAGATCATTATATTGAAGCAGTTTGATCAAATCAATATTTTGACTTGTAGCTATTGCTAAAAGGGACATTCCCCTGGTTGCCATCACACATTTTATTTTATTAATGTACCCAATTTTGTACTGTCCAGGTGATTCATTGTTATCTTCTGCCTCAGTGTATACAAAAGGTTGTTCTTTATCATCTTCAAATTTGCTTTTATCATAAGTAGGCACATCATTAATAGCCATTAAAGTATATTGCTGCAGGTTGTAGCGTTCAATACTTTTTATAAGTATGGCAGGATATTTAGGATTGGTTGCATAACCAGCTTTTTTAAGACCGTGTGCCCACCCTTTATAATCAGCAGGGTCCAGCTGAAACAAGCCTGCATAGCGTTCGCTGCCACGTAAAAAGTTACTGTGATCTCGGTAAGACTCTTCGGCTGTTTTATATGTGCGGAAGCACTCCCCTACAGCGTCATCATCATGGCTTACCCCATTTCCGCTCCAGGTGCTTTTGCATTTTATCCCAAAATGATTGTTTGATTTTCTCAGCAGGGTGCTGTTGCCATTTTCTGTTTCAAGCAACCCCTGTGCTAATGTGATAGCCGCAGGCACGCCCATCCTTTTCATTTCCTTTACAGCTATGTCTTTATACATTTCAATGTACTGCTCAGGGGTGATTATTTGTGCTGCCACATTTTTTCCTGCAATAACTATAAAGCAGGCTGCTAAAAGTTTTTTAAGCATTGTTTTTCTTAGTATAGATTTAGTAGTTTATCTCAGTTACATCACAACACCAATAAACAGGCTGTTAAAAATAAGCACTGTTGATGTTCGCAAGGCATCTTGAAAAAATTTTAACAACAATTCTTTTGCCTTCCTGGCTTATTTCTTTCTTATAAAACTCAGGCCGTCCCTCACTGTTAGTATCACCGGCTGCACACGGCCGTCACTCTTTACCATCTCATTAAAAGCATGTACAGCTTTTGCATTTTTACCGCTTATTTCATTTTCAAGCACCTGTCCATGAAAGAGAACATTATCTGCAATTATCAATCCGTTTGACTTTACAAAAGGCAAAATTAACTGGTAATAATCAATATACCCCGTTTTATCTGCATCAATGAACACAATATCCCATGTTTCATTTAGCATGGGAATTATTTTTTTTGCATCTCCACATTCACACACAATTTGTTCATTGTAGCGGCTGCGTTTAAAATATTCTTTTGCAATTGCTGCATCATTTTCTCTCAATTCTAATGTATATAATTTACCTCCGGTCTGCAAACCTTGCGCTAAACAAAGAGCACTGTAGCCTGTAAAAGTTCCAATCTCTAAAATTCGCTTAGGCTGTAGCAAATGACTAATGCTTGACAACAGTTGTCCCTGCACTTGCCCACTCAGCATATGTGGCTGGGTATGATGCTTTGTTGTGTACTCATTAATTTCCTGCAGCAACGCATCTTCACTTGCTGAAAAAGCAGCAGCGTAACTTTCCACTAAGGGGTTTACTAATTCCATTGTTTTACATTAAGTGTACTATAAAAGCAATGCCACCTGTAACTTGATAACTACAGGTGGCAACTACTAATATAGTAAAGGTATTGATTTGAAGTCAATGGAATTAATGAACATTAAACTTTTTATACATAATCAAACCGGAAAAAAATTGTTTAGTAAACAGTACAGCAAATATGATTATTACACTAAACTCATTGCTATTACTGTCATTTTGCTTTGCATTAGCTACTTATCCACAAAATCAGTTCAATTGTGCAAATAATATCGATAAAATCTGCAATTTTTGTAGAATAAATGTCATTTTTTACATAATTTACACCCTGAAGCAAGCTTTCTCATCAAGCGTAACCGATTTTTTAATTAAACAATTAATTTAAACTTACTAAAGTGCCATTTTTAAGACGAAAAGGCACCGATAACTTTAATAAGGCAACGAATGCTAACTACAATTCGTCTATGATTGTGATTTGTGGATAGTTCGTAACAAATTAATAACCATGTTAGCCCGGTTTTTGTGTTGCCGGAAGGTACCTTTGCCAATCCAAAATCCTTTAGTAAAAATCTTTTTCATTTCCCCCTAAACACTGCGATTGCCTGTTGTGTGAAAACACATAATTAAAGTTTAAACAAACTGTAATGAAAAATTTGTACACTGGTTTACTAAATTTCCTAAGAATTTCCCGTAAAGGGTCCCTTATTGCTATTTTGCTCTTTGGTTTTACACACACACAAGCACAACTTGCAGTATGGAACCCCTTATGGAGTGGTGTAGCTGCAAGCCCATTGGCAGCCTCCAGCTTAGGTACAAATATAGCAAGTGGTTCACTTGCAAGGGTTGGCTTAACAGGTGTGAGCTCAGGTTCCAGGTATAACTCTTCGGGATGGAACACTACTTCAAATTATCTTACAATAACTGTAACCCCAAGTGCCGGTTACCTTTTAAACCTGAACAGCGGTAGTGTAGTGTTAAATATGGGTAGTTCTAATACCGGTCCAAATTCATATCTTTTGTTTTCAAGTGTTGATGGGTACGCATCTGCCATAACAACAGTAAGCACCCCATGTCCATCTACAACTCAGGGAGGTAACATTACTTACAGCTTACCTGCAACCGGGTACAATAACCTTTCTTCTGTAACCTTTCGTATAGTGGCAAATGGAACTACCTCGTGTAATGGAGCCAGTATTGCAGCGGGTGGAACGGGAGGCCCAAGCTATATTTCTGTAAACGGAACAACAACTGTTACAACTCCCGTTATCACTAGTCTGCTAACACATTCAGCAACTTATGGTATAGCTACTACATATAACATCACAGCATCTAATGCACCTACCAGCTATTCTGCCTCTGGTTTACCGGCAGGGCTTAGCGTTAATACATCAACCGGGGCAATAACAGGTACGCCTTCAGCAGCACCTAATACTTACAACGTTACAATTGGTGCATCTAATGGTGGTGGCGCCGGCCCCACTTCCACATTGGTAATCACTATCAGTCCAAAACCAATAACTATTACAGCTACAGGTCCGGCAAAAGTATATGGTACCGGCCTGGCAGATGGTACATACACAACCGATTTTACAGTAAGTGGTGGAATGGCATTTTCTGAAACTATCACTTCCGTTTTTCTTACTATGAATGCAGCTGCTGCATTAGCAACCACTAATGCAGGACTCTCTTATGTAGTAACCCCAAGTTCCGCAGCAGGTGGTGGCGGTTTTCTTGCTTCCAATTATAGTATCACCTATACAGCATTCAATGGCACCGTATCACCTAAGCCAATAAATGTAACAGCAAATACTTATTACAAAGCTTTTGGAAATACGATTGCCGCCAGTATATCTGGCCTTACTGATTTTACTGTAACAGGCCTTGTGGGCGGACAAACTATAGGTACCGTAACGCTCAACTTTGGCACAGGCAGGCTTGCAGGTGATGGCGTTGGCACTTACGTAAACCAGGTGACACCCTCAGCGGCTACAGGCGGCACATTTAATATATCTAACTATACAATCACTTATGTTCCTGGCAACCTGGTAGTATCAGCTACAATTCCGGTGATATCCGTATCTGGAACACTTGCTACTGTAAACACAGCAAGCGGTACCGCATCTGCATCTACCAGTTTTAATGTAAGTGGCGTAAATATGCTGGCAGGTATTTTAATAACCCCACCAGCAGGATATGAAGTTTCGCTTGATAATATAACTTTTTCACCGACCGTTACTGTGGGTGCAGCCGGAACAATTGCTTCCACAACTGTATATGTGAGAATAGCTGCAGCAACAGCGCCGGGTGTGTACTCTGGCTTTGTAGTATGCAGCAGTACAAGTGCCGCCAATGAAAACATTGCTACATCACCAAGTACTGTAACCGCTATTACACCTGTTACGCAGGCTTCGAATATAACTTTTACAGCCACCGGGTCGCAATTTTTTACTGTTAACTGGACCAATGGATCAGGTGGAAGAAGATCTGTATTTATCAAACAAGGAGCTGGCGCCATTACCAACCCAACTAACGGCGTACAATATGCCGACAACTCAATATTTGGCTCTGGTGCCCAGTTAGGAGCCTCTGGCTACTATTGCGTTTACGATGGACAAGGCAGTTCTGTAGCTGTTACGGGCTTAACTGCAGGAACAACATATTATGTGCAGGTTTTTGAATACAACTCTGATAATAATGCAGCACCAACGCCGTCATTCATAAGTTATAATGTAACTACGGCAACAAACAATCCTAATAATTTCACTACACCATCGCCTACAATCAATACAAATCCAGCAACCGTTACAGGCTTTGCTTATTATTTTGGATACGGGCCGTCATTTACGTTAACTTATACGCTTAATGCCACAAACCTTACCACGGCTGCTGGAAATATCACTGTAACTGCCCCAACTAATTATGAACTCTCTGTAAATAACAGCACATTTAGTAATTCCCTCAGCATAGCATATACAGGTTATGCACTTGCAGATACTCTTATATACATCAGGCTAAAAGCTGGTCTTGCTATTGGCGGATATAATGGTGAATTAATTACAAACTCTGGTGGGGGTGCTGCAAACAAAACAGTAACATGCAATGGCAATGTGTTAAATCCGCCTGTTTCCACGCCAATAGTTGAGTGGGAGTTTGCTTCTTTAACGGGTGGAACAAATAATTTTGGTCCAAGCCCACATGCATACGCATATCTTGCTCCCAATGTGACCACCACTAATTTAATAAGAGGCAGCGGTATAGGCACAACCGGAACAGGCGCAAGCTTTGCATGGGGAGGCAATACTTACAGTACTGCAGGTACTGGTGGTTCTGCCACTGCTATCACTGCCAATTCATTTCACACATTTGGTGTTACAGTAGCTGCCGGTTACACCATGTCGCTTTCAAGTATCCAACAATACAACATCAGGCGGTCAGGCACCGGACCAGCTTATGGTATATGGCAATACAGCATTAATGCAGGCGCTTATGTAAATATTGGTTCTGAATTATCTTTTCCCATTTCAACTTCTGCCGGAAATGTAATGCCCGAAGTGCCACTATTAGGTATTGCAGCCCTCCAGAACCTTTTGCCTGGCACTAGTGTTACTTTCCGCCTTGTGCTGTATGGCGCTACCGCCGCTGGTGGTACCGGCTATATTAATACATTAGGAAACGCAGGGCAAAATGACCTGAAACTTTACGGACGTGTTGATCCATATTGTGCATCGCCTGATATGATTGAGTTTGTACAACAACCTACAACAGTAAAACAGGATGATATTATGACACCTGCTGTTACTGTGAGGGCGTACTGCTCTGGTAATGGAGGTACAGCTACTGGTTATTCTGGCACAGTTACACTCACCTCTGCCAATGCACCAAACTACGGATGTGGCATTACTGGAGCGTTAACCCAACCCTTCTTTAACGGTATTGCTACTTTCAGCAATATTGTAATAACAAGAAGCCAGCAGGATACCATAAAATTGATAGCAACTGCTACTGGGATAGCAGGTACAGTTACCAGCGACACTTTTAGTGTACTAATACCGGGAGGTTCACTTCCTGGCAACACAGAGTTAATAATGGATGACTTTGAAGGTAGTGTTGTATGGGGCCGTTCAACTGGTTCGGCAACATATTACGGAACTGGCGGTACTGCTGGTGCTAATGATTTTACAGGCGTAAAATCAATTTCAGGCAATAAGTCATTTGTAAAATCCTATCTCGTTAATAACGCATCAAAAGAACTTGGTTCAAGAACAACAACAACTTTTAATAACGTAACGTTTTCACCTGTTACTTACAACCATGTTACTTTTACTTTTAAAGTAGCATCGCTTGGAGATCCCGGTTTCTTTACAGGAGCAGGTGTTGACGGTAATGAACAAATGTTGATTGAAACCAGCCTTGATGGTGGTACGGTATGGAATAAACTAATTACCTATAATGGTACAAGCGACTATTTGTTCCCTTACGCTGTATCACCAGTAACATCACTTGCATACAATTCGAATGCGATATATACTTCGCCAAGCGCACTAAGTTCGTTCTCTGTGCAATTACCAAGCGGCAGCTCACAGTTCCGTTTCAGAATAACTGCTAATAACAATCGTACAAATGAAAACTGGGCTATTGACAGTGTAAGATTAGTGGGAACAGCTGTAGCATCTGCTGGTGTACAAAGCCCTTTACCAATAGTTACCAACAACAGTGTTACTGCCTGCCCTAGTTCAAGCACTACAATCACAGTTGTTACCAATAATACTGTTGGTGCTGTAGCCTATAATTGGACGCCTGCAACTTTTATAAGCAACACCGCTATTTCAAACCCGGTAGTAAACCCACCAGGTGCAGCAATATATACAGCTAACATTACAGATGCTGATGGGTGTAAGGCAAGTGGCACGGTTTCAATAACAATACCTGGAGGTACTACAGGTTCCTGGGTTGGTGCTAATAACAGCGATTGGTTCCAATGTGGCAACTGGGGTGGTGGCGTGGTGCCCATTGCTTCTACCAACGTTACTATACCTGCCGGAACACCTATTGCAGAGATAGATCCGTTATCTACTTATGCCGCAGCTTTTGGCAGTATAGCTTATGCAAACAATATTCTTATTTATGATTCGCTGCGGCTGCAATCGAATGCGGTTTTAACTGTAGCTGGCAACTTAAGTATCAATACACCGGGAACTGCATTAATCGATATGACAAATGGCGGACAGATAAATCTTAGCGGAAGCTGGACAAATAATGTTGGCGCCACAGGATTTATTTCTGGACTTGGCACCATTAATTATACAAGTGCAGCATCACAAACCATAGCGCTCGAAAATTATTACAACCTTACCATTTCATCGAACGGAAGCCGCACTCTGCCAGCAGGTACAATTGGAGTTGCAGGTGCTTTTACAAAAGCAGGCAGCAACACTTATTCATTTACCAGTGGAAATATTGTTAACTACAATGGTGCTGCTCAAAATATTGCTCCATTTACAGCAGGAGTAAGCACAGGTGCCACTTATGATAATCTTACACTTTCCAATACGGGAATAAAAACTGTGACAGGCAATACAGATGTTGAAAGCGATTTTACAATTAACGACAATGTACAGCTTTCCATTAGCAACAATACTTACATTACCCTGAAATCAACTGCTACAAAAACAGCAAGGGTGGCGCCAGTGTCTGCAACTTTTGGAGGCATTACCTATCCTGCAACAGGAGGATTTATTATTGAAAGGTATTATCCCGGCAGCAGGTCGTGGAGGTTAATAACGGCTCCTGTTACTGTAGATGGAACCAAATCAATTTTTAATTCATGGCAAGTTGGTGCTAATAACAGTTTACCTGGACTTGGTACTTATGTAACCGGCCCCGGCGAAACAGCAGCTAATGGGCTTGATGTATCGCCTGCTCATAATTATTCCATGAAAACATTTAACCAGGCAACAAGCAGTTTTGATGGTCTGGGTAATACTAAAACAACTTTAATTTCAGGTACGGCTGGCGTGGCAGGCACTCCAGACAATAAAGGCTTCTTTATGTTTGTAAGGGGTGACAGAACAATAAGCAATCCTGATCCATTTAATCAATGGGTAACACCTAACTCCACCACACTAAAGGATACAGGAAGAATACAATATGCCGGATATTCTTTCCCCTGTAATACAAACACAGGTACACACAGGTACACACTGATTGGCAACCCTTATGCTTCGCCAGTTGACTTTACAACACTTGCAAGGAATAATGTAGACAACAAATTCAGGGCATGGGACCCAACATTGAATACGGTAGGTGGCTATGCTTATTGGGATGGTTCTACTATTGCACCTGTAATTAGCAAACAAACTACTATTATACAGTCGAAACAGGCCTTTGTTGTGGAAACAACAAACTCATCCTTGCCATCCATATCTTTTGCCGAAGCAAATAAATCATCTTCTAACAACTTATTGCTTTTCAGGCCTGCGCCTGGTGCCAATGGAATGCTGATAGTAAATCTGTTTACCGTGAGCAATGGAGATATACATCCTGCTGATGGTATAGTGGCTAAATACAACGATGATTATGACAATGGCACAGACAGAATGGATATGCTGAAGTTTACCAATATCAATGAAACATTTAGTATCGAAAGCAATAACGCCACTTTTGCAATTGAGAGAAGAAAGCCGCTTACAAAGAACGATGTGGTTCAATTTAATTTTAAACGGACAAGGCAACTCTCTTACAGGTTTGAAATACGCATTGATGACATTGTAAAAAACAGGAACCTGCAGGCTTACTTAGAAGATAAATATCTTACAACAAGAACAGCATTGAACATGAATGGAACTACATGGGTTGATTTTGAAGTAAACAGCGATGCTGCCTCTGCAGTTGTTGATCGCTTCAGAATAGTGTTTAAAAAAATAACAGGGTTTAACCACATCAATGCAAATATGATCTATAGCGACGTATTGGTTAACTGGAGTATTGAAAACGAAACTACCGCCAGTCATTATGAAGTAGAGCGTTCTTCAGATGGCAACTCCTTCACAAAAATTAGCGATGTAAATGCAACCGAAATAAAACCACTTTTATCCTTCTGCTATACCGACATTGAACCAGCAGCAGGCACTTATTACTATCGCATTAAAGCAGTAAATGAATACGGTGCGTATGAATATTCTGATGTGGCAAAAGTAAAAGTGGTAAAAGTTAAAGGACAGATGTATGTATATCCCAACCCTGTAATTAATGGAACCATTGCTTTGCAAATGGGTAAGGCTGCAACTGGCCTTTACAACATAAGATTACTAAATACAAATGGACAGGCTGTATTAAGCAAACAACTGCAACACATTACAGGTACATCCACTGAGTTTATTTATTATTCACAAGCACTAGGCAAGGGAACTTATCAGCTTGAAGTGACAGGCGCTGACAAAAAGAAAAACATTGTGGCTGTTGCAATAGCTGGCGAATAAAATAATTACCAAAACTAATCGCTTTACCTGCAGTTTAAAAACTGCAGGTTTTTTTATTTTATTATATAAAATGAAAGCTGAACAAATCGCAGTATTATTTTATAAATCCTGGTGAAACTGCTGAAAGAATAAACTTACCTTCTTAAAATTATTTTTATTAAGAGTAAAATAATGATTACGCCCTTCTTTTCTGCATTCAAGCAATTTGCTGTCGCAAAGCAATTTGATATGATGAGAACAGGTAGGCTGTGATAAACCGGTAAGGCCTTGTACATCACCGCAACACACAGACCCCTTTTTGTATATTTCCTGCAGGATAGACAAACGGCATGGATCAGCAATGGCATTCATCGCCTTTTCAATAAAACGGGCTTCACTTTTGTCCGGCGCCATTAGTTCTGTATTCATGCGTCAAAGAAATTATTTTTTATGCAAACCAGCAACTGTTTATTCATAATTAATAATCTTTGCTGGTACTAAATATTTTTTTCAGTGCAGATTGCTGCTTATTTTTATTGGCTTTGAAAATTATGCTGCAATCATCATATATAATGAACAGCCCTATTGGAAAACTTGCTATACAAGCAAGTGAAGATGCAATAACTGCAGTGCTCTTTATTAAAGAAGGAGATAAAAATACAGCTTCTAAAAATAAATACAGCAACCCTCTAATAGAAAAGTGTGTGCAGCAGCTACATGAATATTTTGCAGGCACAAGAAAAATTTTTGATTTACCGCTACAACAAAATGGGTCGGCATTTCAGCAAACTGTATGGCAGCAATTACTAAAAATTAATTACGGCAAAACAATCAGTTATCTTGAATTATCAAAACGGGTGGGTGATGTAAAAGCCATACGGGCAGTTGGCACTACCAATGGAAAAAATCAAATTGCAATCATTGTTCCCTGCCACAGGGTAATAGGCAGTGATGGTAGTTTAACAGGTTATGCAGGCGAACTATGGCGAAAAAAATGGCTGCTTGAACATGAGGGAAAATTTGCGAATGGCGTACAAACTTTGTTTTGATTTCTATATCACTGCATGTTTAGAGGAGGCAATTCTTCAAATTTACTTTCGTAAGATTTCAATAAAAACTATCCTTTTAAATCATCAGAAGTAAATGTAAGCGGCAGTAGATTTTTTGCAGTGTGAATTATATATACCTCGCCTGTAAGGCCGCCAAGAATAATTTTTATTGCATGTCCTGTTCTGTCTTCAAACTCTGCAAGCATTTGCCTGCATACACCACAGGGGGAAATAGGTCGTATACTTTCTCCATTTTTGTTGTCGTAGCTAATAGCCATCGTTTCGATAGCAATGCCTGGATATTGTGTAGCCGCAGCAGACATTAATGTACGTTCTGCACAAATAGCAACCGGGTATGATGCATTCTCCTGGTTAGTGCCTTTAAATAATACCCCATTAGAAAGTTTGGCAGCAGCACCAACAAAAAAATTTGAATATGGGGCATATGCTGCTTTTGTTATCGCCCTTGCCTCTTCAAGCAATGCTGCATCATCGGCAGCAAGTTCTGCTGATGAGCCATACACTTCCATCGAAAACTGAACCTGTTTTACCTGCATAGTTTATTTTTTGAGGATAACGGTATTAAAAAACAACAAAGAAACAAAAACCACAAAGGCAACTTTGTGGTTTGTAATTTCTGATATAAATATAAGCACTTAAATAAAAAAACAGCAATCCAATTTATTTTATGGATTTAAACAAGCGTTTCCATCTAGGCCCTTTTTCCCAGCTAAACCAAATAAGTGATGCCTTGCCTACAACATGATCTTCAGGAACAAAACCCCAAAAGCGGCTATCTAATGAGTGGTTCCGGTTATCACCCATCAGCCAGTAATAATTCATTTTAAAAGTGTACGTAGCCGCTTCTTTGCCATTTATAAAAAACTTATCGCCTTGTATTTCTATTTTATTTCCCTCGTAGGCAGTAATACATCTCCCGTACCGTATATAATTGTCTTTTGTTAATTGTATTGTGCCACCTTTAGCAGGAATCCATAAAGGTCCAAAGTTATCAATGGTCCAGTTTATGGATTCATCGTAGTAAGGAAAAATATCAGTAAGCCTGGTTGAGTCATTATATTTTTCAAACAATGCCTTGTGCTGTGCTGCAAGATTTTTCCATTCGTCATTAGTAATAGTAACGAGTAATAAATTTTTCCCATCATGCGATCTCTCAATATCTCCAATATCAGGCAAATCTCTCACATGTATTCCCATTTCTGCAAGGTTATCTTCATTGGGAGTAAATTTAGATTCATCCTTTATATAATACTGTTTTTCGGCATCAGGAAAGTGCGGCTCAGGCTGCCCGTTAATATGTACCACTCCATTTATTATACTCATGGTATCGCCTGCAATTGCTACACAACGTTTAATAAAGTTCTCTCTTTTATCAACAGGCCTTGTTATTATTATATCTTTAAAAGTCTGGTTAATAACTTCCCTGGCCTGTGCTTCGTTGCACTTGTTCTGTCTCATTGCTAATCGGATAGCATCATAGTAGGTCACTCTCGATCCCCATTCGGCCTCATTATTTATCAATGTGTCATTGGCAGGAAAATTAAATACCACCGCATCATATCTTTTTACTGGAGATGCAAACCATCTTGTATAAGGGATATGTATTACTTCGGAATAAGCCTTAACATTTACAAAGGGAAGGGTATGATGAACAAAGGGCATTGCTACAGGTGTGTTTGGGATACGTGGTCCATAAGCCCATTTACTTACAAATAAAAAATCATTTACCAATAATGTTTTCTCTTCGGATGGCGTGGGTATTGTATATGCTTCAAACACAAATGTGCGGATGAGTGTGGCAGCCACCACAGCAAATGCTGCTGCATCTATCCATTCTCTTGCAACAGATTTTTTATAATTCTTTACCACCAATTCCCCGGCATATCTTTCACTTTTTGAAAAGCCGACATAAGGGAAATATATAAAAGGAAGAAAAACTGTAAGTGCATGATGCCACACTCCAAAGCGGCCAAAATGCTCTACAAATTTTATTGTAATCCAGATGGTGATAAACTGCCCTGCAATAGGAATTAACTGAAAGAAGAACCAATATTTCTTCAGCTTCATTTTTTCCACCATGCACCAGGTATTGTAAAAAGGGATAAAAGCCTTCCATCCATCTATACCGGCTTTTTTAAACATTCCAAACATTCCAACATGCCAGCCGATAGCAGCCACAATAAAAATAATCCAGCCCATGCTTATATATAAATTTTTGTAAGGCTCAAAAATACCATAATAAAGCGTTTGGCAAGTTTTTACTGCAAAAATGTTATGAAAGGCTGCTCTTGTTAAAAAAAATGAAACAAAAAACCTCTGCAATGCTTTGCGTTGCTTTTTCTACATGTTTTCCACAGTTATCGTTAACATCAATATTCTACAGGTTACCTTTTCTGTTCCGGCGTATTAACAGGCGAAGATTAATCAAAACAAAATTCAAATGGTACAAAAGACGTATTACAAAACCAAAGACTACTGCAAAGTAAAATTCACTTTTAATGTTGAAAATGCTGAAACTGTTGAAATATTGGGGCTTAACAGTGATTGGGCAAACTCAGTTATCATGAGCAAGAAAAAAGACGGCAGCTTTACAGCAGATGTTTCTTTACCTAAAAATTCTGAACACCAGTTTAAATACCGTGTTAACGAAAACGAATGGCTTAACGAGCCAGAAGCTGACAAAGAAATAGCCAATGAATTTGGCGGCAGCAACAGCGTTATTGTTCTCTAATCTATTTTTTTCTAACAGCAACAAATTCTTACGGCGCCATTGGAGGGGTGTCTGTAAGAATTTGTTGTTTTTACCTTAAATAAAAAACAATCAATAGAACCCTTCATCTTTTCGCTGTTGTAATTCCTGCATTTTCAACTCCTATATATTTCCCTTCAGCTGTTTTATCACTATCCTATTTTACCATTTCAAATAAACGTTGGCTCTTTAAAACGCAGTTGCCATTTAATAACTTAATGTGCCCGTACAGTAATTCTAAGCCTAATTAAATACTGCATCATTTATGTTTACACAGGAATTCAAGAAAAAAAGTTCCACTATGAGGGTATTGTATTTATGAGCGCCGATTACAAGTTTTACATCCTGTAATTTTCCTTACTGATACCACCAGTTTTTATTCCGTACACTATTGCTGAGCCAGTAATCCAGTATTTCAATTGGCAAACCACTATTGTTTGTATTCATCTTTTATCTGTATAAATTTAAAACTTACACAATGAAAAAGTTTGCTTTTCTTTTTGCAACTGTCTTACTAATTGCTTCTGTTTCCAATGCCAAAATACGCCGGGTAGGTTTTTTTGGCAGTCCTATTTCGGGCACTGATTACATAACATTTGCAACGGCATATACTGCCGCAAATAATGGTGATACAATTTTGATTTTTCCTAACAATACTGTAAGCGGCACTATCAATAAAAAGCTATACATATTTGGTCCAGGCTGTTGGCTTGATCCTAACAGCACTCCCAAAGGCAACGCTAACCAGCAAGCCTTTGCAGGTACAGCTACTGCCGGCTCCATCACATTTGCATCGGGCAGCGACGGCTGTGTGCTTTCTGGTTTTAATGACGGAAATATTTACATAGCTGACAGCAACATTACTATTTCAAGAAACAAGGATATTACACTGTACATTACAGGAGCAAGTGTAGCCAGCACTTTTACCAATCTGCAGGTACTGCAGAATTACAGGGTATCTATTAACCAATATCATAATAATGCCTCCAGCGTACTGAACATGAATATCAGCAACAATTTTATTTATTATTTCAGTACACCTGTTGGTAACACTTATAGTGGTAATATTTCAAATAATGTATGGGCTTACGATGCAACTCAATCAACTAATAACCTGAACGGTGGGGCCTCCACTTTAACCTCAGGAAATGTAATTGAGTTAGGTGCAGGAGCTTATGTAGTACAAAACAATATTTTTCTTTCGTACACCAATGCAGCTGCAGCAAGCAATTACAACTATTTTATTTTTAATAATGGAGGCAACAGTGTTTTCAATTATAACCTTGTTACACAATCTTACAATGCCATAAATATGGGCAGTGGTACAGGTAATGTTGTTACCCCTATTGCTAATGCAGTTAATATTTTTACGGCATTCCCACTTATTGGCACTACCAGTGCCGATGCAAGGTATCAGCTGAAACCTGGAAGCCCTGCACTTACGGTTGGTGCAGGAAGTACGCCTATTGGAATGTTTGCTGGAAGTTATCCTTATAAATTATCAGGCCTGCCATCTATTCCTTCAATTTACCTGTTAAACTCACCACAAGGCAACAACCCTCCGGGAAGTACAATACAAATAAACCTCAGTACAAAAGGAAACAATTAATAGCTGAAGTGTAATTAAATCCCTCCGTAGTAAAAGCTCCGGAGGTTAAAAAAAGTAAAAATGAAACGTTGTATAAAAACAATAGCACTGCTGCAGTCATTGTTGCTTTTGTTGTGTGTTGTCAAAGCACAACCTGCTATCAACAAAATTGAATATTATCTTGATACAGATCCCGGCTATGGGAATGCCACCAATCTTAGTTTTACAGGAACAACTAACGCAACAGCAGTTATCAATATCGACCTCACACCGTTAAACCAGGGTGTACATATTGTGGGTATCAGGAGTCGGGATGTTAATGGTGCATGGAGCCTCGATAACAAATGGTTGTTTTTGAAACCATATACCAATTTAACCGCTCCGGTGGCACCAAACATCAATCGTGTAGAATGGTTTTTAGATACGGACCCGGGCTATGGCAATGCTACTCCCATTACCATTGTTCCAGCACAAGACTTATCAAATCTTGCTATTAATATTGACCTGGCACCACTAAACCAAGGTGTACATATTGTAGGTATAAGAAGCCGGGATGCTAATGGCGCATGGAGTATCGATAACAAATGGCTTTTCCTGAAACCATATACTAATTTAACAGCACCGGTAGCACCAAATATCAATCGTGTAGAATGGTTTTTAGATACTGACCCAGGCTATGGTAATGGCACACCTGTTACCATTGTACCTGCTCAAAATTTATCAAACCTTGCGATTAATATTGACTTAACACCATTAAACCAAGGCGTACATATTGTGGGTGTAAGAAGCCGGGATGCTAATGGCGCATGGAGCCTGGATAACAAATGGATATTCTTAAAACCATATAATAGCACTGCTGCTACACCAGTGCCAAAAGTTGTGAGAGTGGAATACTACATTGACACCGATCCTGGCTACGGCCGTGGCACACCAATTACGATTACGGCTGCCACAGACATTGCAAGTTTAATTTTTGATGCAGACATTTCTACCGTTGCCAATGGTGCACATAAACTTGGGTTCAGGGCTTTGGATGAATATGGCGCATGGAGCTTAGACAATGAAGTTGATTTTACCGGGGGCACACTCAGCAGCAGCACTTATCAATGGGTGGGCAATGTAAGCACTGCATGGAACAATGCTGCCAACTGGAGTACCAACCAGATACCAGGTGCAGCCAACGCAGTAGTAATTCCTGCTAACAGGCCATTTAACCCAACAGTAGCAAATGGTGTAACTGCTAACTGCAAAAATATTACTGTGCAGCCTGGGGCAAGCGTTACTGTGGCTACAGGAGGAAGTTTAAAAGTAAACCAGTAAAAAAGCAAGAAGTGTATATACAAGGACTGCTACTGGCAGTCCTTTTGTTTTAAAAAACACAGACGAAAGAAGAAATTTTTAAATTAAAAAGAGAGGTGTTACAACCTCTCTTTAGTTTATGATGATTTATTAAAACTTATATCCAAAAGATAAACCAAAATAATATGGAATAAAGCCACCTTCGCCAAATATTGGCACAATGCCTGCACGGAAAAGAAAACCACCGTTTTTGGGTTGCAACCTATAGCCAAAATTCAAATGGCCGAATGTACTGGTAAAACTTCCTGAGCTGCTGCCCGAAGAACGTCCGCTGATAAACACAGGTGTAACGCCGCCGCCAATTTCAAAATAATTTCTTTCATCTTTACCAATTAAATAGTTTACACCTATAGGCAAAAAAATTGCAGAAACTCTATCGCCATTATCACTTATACTAAATCCACCAACACCTACCCTTCCCCCAAATCCTCCTTCAGTTTTTTGAAAACGCATATCATAGTTTACAGAAGCCAGTCCCGGGCCACCCAGTTCAAAATAAACTGATTGAGCCTGTGCATTACAAACATTGCAGTAAGCACTCAATAATAAAATTGCTGCAGATAAAATGTATTTCATAATGGTTGTTTTTGATTTAGATAAAGATAACCGGAATCATACAATATTCACCTCTCTTTCTAAAATCACATCAAATTTTTCATTCACACTTTTAATAATTTCATTACTCAAAGAAAAAATTTCATCACCACTGGCATTGCCATAATTGACAAGCACCAGTGCTTGTTTCACATGGCATCCAGCATCACCCTTTCGATAACCCTTCCAACCACATTGCTCTATTAGCCAGCCTGCTGCAAGTTTTACATTACCATTATCTAAAGGATAGCCAACAATATTTGGATGTGTGGCTTTCAGTTTTTCAAACAATAATTTTTCAACTTCCGGATTTTTAAAAAAACTTCCTGCATTACCGATCTCAGCAGGGTTTGGCAGTTTGCCGCTCCTTATATTAATAACAGCATTTGATATGGAACGAATGCTTAGTTGCTGCACACCCATCTTTTCCAGCTCTTGCTCTATGGCGCCATAAGAAGTATTGAATTTTGGCTGCTTACAAAGCCGGTATGTAACAGAAGTAATGATAAACTGGTTTTTATATTTTCCTTTAAACACGCTTTCCCTGTATCCAAATTCACAATCAGTTACATTAAAGGTTACCAATTTTTCGTCCTCAATATGCAATGCTTCCAATTGATGAAATACATCTTTTATTTCTACACCATAAGCGCCAATATTCTGCATAGGAGATGCCCCTGTATTACCTGGAATGAGTGAGAGATTTTCAATACCTGCAAATCCGTTGTCTATACAATACATAACCAGGCTATGCCAATTTACACCTGCACCAGCTTTTACATAAACATATTCATAATCTTCTCTTATTTTTTCAATGCCGCTAATTTCATTTTTTAAAACAAGCCCATCAAAGTTTTTTGTAAAAAGAATATTGCTGCCACCACCCAGTATTAACGTCCCCTGTTTCCCGTTTCCCGTTACACGTTTGTTTAATGCAAGCAGTTCTTTTGCTTCATCAACAGTTTTAAAATTACTGAAGTATGCAGCAGATACATCAATACCAAATGTGTTGTATTTTTTGAGAGAGATATTTTGAAGTATTTGCATTATTCTTTCTATTTCTTAAAACTATTATTCTTTTGAATTACTTGCAACATTTATCCACTTACATAATTTGCCCTTTGCTTATTGAGCGTCCACATCTGCAATCATTACCACTGCTTTAAAACGCTGTTCGGTTTGCAACAGGTTGAAATTATTTTTTATTACCTGCTTATACCGCTCAATTTTTTTGATGTCCAGCGGAAGCTTTATCAGCAATTCCATCAAATACTGATTTCTTATTCTTCCTACAACAGGAGCAGCAGGGCCTACCACAAAATTATCCAGGTCTTTGTGTAATACTGCGGCAAGTTTGTTTGCCATTTCATCCACCACTTCTTTCGCTCTGTGTTTTAAAGTTATTTTTATTATCCTGCTAAATGGCGGGTAAAAAAACTCCTGGCGGTTTTTTAATTCAAACTCATACATTTTTTTATAATCATGCTGTTGCACAAACTGCAACACCGGGTGATTAATCTGTGTGGTTTGAATCATTACTTTACCTTGTTCATCTTTTCGACCGGCACGGCCACTCACCTGCTCCATCAGTTGAAAAGCACGCTCATGCACACGAAAGTCAGCAAAGCTTAATAATCCATCCGCATCAAGGATGCCAACCAAACTTACTTTTTCAAAGTCCAGTCCTTTCACTACCATCTGTGTGCCAACCAGCACATCTATTCTTTGCTGCTCAAATAATTTTATCAAACTATCATGCGCTGTTTTTCCTTTCACTGCATCCACATCCATCCTTGCTACTCTCATATCAGGAAAATCTGTTTCAATTGTTTCTTCAATTTTTTCTGTGCCAAAATTTTTCTCAATCCATGTTACAGTGCCACAGGCCGGGCACTGCACCAACTTTGGATAAGTGGTGCCGCAGTAATGGCAATGCAGTTTATTAGAAAACTTATGCAGCGTTAAAGTAACATCGCAATTTTCGCATTGGGGTAAATAGCCGCAAGTACCACAAATAATGTAAGGAGAATAACCACGCCGGTTTTGAAACAGGATTACCTGACGGTTTGCTGCAACCGTTCTTTCAATTGCTTCTTTCAATTGGGGTGACAACATTACTTTTCCTTTTTGTGCCACTTTTCTTGTATCAACCATTTCAATAGCTGGCAATGTAATGCCACCATATCTTTCATTCAGCTCCACTAAAGCATATTTACCTTTTTGTGCATTAAAATATGTTTCTATTGAAGGCGTGGCACTGCCAAGTAAAACTTTTGCACTCACACTATTCCCGGTATTACCTTCGGTGCCGGCCTGGGAGTTAAACAAAGTAGCATAATAAACAGCTGCATCCCTGGCATTGTATCGTGGTGCTGGGTCATACTGCTTAAATGAATTGTCATGTTCCTCATCAACTACTATCAATCCCAACTCCTTAAAAGGAAGAAACAAAGCACTTCTTGCACCCAGCACAATTCTTGTTTCGCCATTTTTAATCTTATTCCACAGCTCCACTCTTTCATTATTATTAAACTTGGAATGATAAATGGCAATGTTGCCGCCAAAATGTGTTTGCAACCGGCGGATCATCTGTGCAGTTAATGCAATTTCAGGCAGCAGATACAACACCTGTTTGCCTTTGTTATAATAACTTTCAATAAGTTTTATATACACTTGTGTTTTGCCGCTGCTAGTAACACCATGCAGCAAACAAATATTTTTATCTATAAAACTTTGCTGCACTTCTTCAAACGCTTTTTGCTGTGCAGGGCTTAATTCAAAATCAACCTGTATTGCTTTTGGCAAATACTTTATCCTGTCAACACTTCTTTTTTCAATAAATAAAACGCTTTTATCAACAAGCCCTTTAAGCTGTGCTGCAGTAGCCCCAGATTTTTTTAATAATTCAGGTTGGCTTACTTCACCCTCTGTTTTTATTAGATGAAGATAACTGAGCAACAGTTCCATTTGCTTGGGCGCTTTACTCCAATTGTTGAGTAAATCGCTTAATGCATCATCAGTGTTATAATGAGGATTAAGAACAACAAAATTTTCCTTCTTGCTTTTATATCTTTCGCTCAATGCTTCCCACACACTACATACCTTTTTTTCAATCAGCCTTTTTATCACAGGATACACATGGGTTATATCCAGTATTTGCTGCACTTCATTCAGGCTGAGTTGTTTTTTTATAAGTAATGCTTCAGCTACTAAATATTCATCGCTATCTAAATTGCTGAAATCATCACCGTACTCCTCATTGAACTGTAAAATGGTTTCGCTGCTGAGTTTGAAATGAGCAGGCAAAGCTGCAGCCATTACTTCACCTTCGCTGCACATATAATAATTTGCCATCCAGTTCCACAACTTCAACTGTTGTCCGTACAAAACAGGGTCATCATCCAGCACATTTAATATTGGCTTTGTATCGTACGGTGGCTTTTGCTGGCTAATGTTTTTTACAATACCTGCATAACGTTTGTTTTTCAGCGCTACCTCTACACGGCAACCTGGCTGTATTTTTTCTGCAAAATTTTCAAGAACTGCGTACGTATAAGTGATTGGCAATGCTAGTGGCATAATTACTTCTGCATAGCAATTAACAGCTAAGGGTAAAAAAGCAGCCTGCACACTGTTGGCATCTTTATTCATAAAAAGGAAAGCGCTGTTTGAAAGCTAACCGGTGCTACAGGCAATACAGATGAAAGGATTGCGACACAACGGTGATGCTATGAATATTTTAGGCTTTGTCCGATACAAAAGCCAATATTAAAAACACTTCAAATGTAGCTGATAATATTTTTTTATTTGCTGCCTATCCAGCTTGCTTTATACTCTATCAGTTTTTTCTCCATTAACTGATATACCTTTTCTTTCAATGCAGGCATATCAGCAATCGTTAAGCCTTCTACCGGCACCTCTTCTAAAAACACTGACCTTGTTTTTCCAGGTGTAAGTGAAAAAATACTTTTATAACTCAGCCTGTCATGTCCATCTAAAAAAAGCAATGGCTTTATTGGGGTTTGGGTTTCAATTGCCACACGAAAGGCACCATCATAAAATTCCTTTAATGGCTTGTGAGTGGTATTGAAAGTACCCTCGGGTGCTATCACCACCGAAATGCCTTTTTTAATCACTGCTTTAAGTTGCCTAATACTTTTAGCCCTGTTTTCAGGGCTGCTGCGGTCAACCATTACCACCGCCTGCCGATACAAAAAACCAAAAATGGGTATTTTAGAGAGTTCAGCCTTGCCGAGAATACGAAAATGCTGGTGCCGGATGGTTTTCATAATAAGTGGTATATCAAAAAAAGAAATATGGTTAAAGACAAAAACATATTGCCTGCTGCTGTCATGCGGTGCTTCAAATAAATTTTTGTGGCGCATCCCAAATAAAGGATAAAGTACATCTGCCCACAACAGGCAAAGCCTGTATATGAAATTTCCTCCTTTTATCCTGCCAAAAAGCGAAGCGATAATAACCAAAGGGAAAATAATCAGCAGGTATGCTATAAAAAACGAAAAAGTATATATGCTATATATAACCTGAAATGGGAAAAGCAGTTTTTTCATATTTAGCCGGCCCGGGAAGCGCCCGGACAACCTGATTTTAGTAATGCGGATGTATTTTAGCCGGGGTAAAACACCCGGAATGGCAAAATATCCACTTTTGCCGAAAAACATTCCTAAAAAAGTACAGATTTTAGAAGAAAACCTATACCTTCGCCGTCCTAAAAATATGGGATATATGTTAGCAGTTGTAAAAATAGCCGGTCAGCAATTTACAGTAAAAGCTGGAGATAGCTTGTATGTACCGCACATTGCAGGTAAAGCCGGGGATAAAATTGAGTTCACTGAAGTATTATTAACAGGCAATGGCGGAACTGTTGCGTCAGGCAATGCAGTAAAAGCAGTTGTAAAAGCTGAAATACTGAGCGAACTGGTTAAAGGTGATAAAGTAATCGCTTTTAAAATGAAAAGAAGAAAAGGTTTCCGTAAAAAACATGGACACCGTACACAGTACACTCAAATTAAAGTAACTGATATTGCTTAATAATAGTTTGTAAGTGATAAGATATAAGTGACGAGTTGAAAAACTTTAACCCTTATGCTTAATACTTTAAACTTTAAAAATAAAATAAAATGGCACATAAAAAAGGTGAAGGTTCGGTAAAGAACGGCCGTGATTCACAAAGTAAAAGATTAGGTGTAAAAATTTTTGGTGGCCAGTCTGCAATTGCAGGCAACATCATCGTTCGCCAGCGTGGTACTGTTTATCATCCTGGTAAAAATGTTGGTGTAGGAAGAGACTTTACACTATTTGCATTAGCTGATGGTGTTGTTGAATTCAAGAAAAGTAAAGGCGACAAAAACATAGTTTCTGTATCAGCAATAGAAGCAACAGCTTAAAAAAAGAAAATTTTTTTTGGCAGATTAAAAAATGTTTTTATTTTTAGTGCATTATTTACTAACCATTAAATTTTAAAAACATGGCAACTGCAAAAAAAGCCGCTAAAAAAGCTGCTCCAAAAAAAGCCGCTAAAAAAGCTGCTCCAAAAAAAGCCGCTAAAAAAGCTGCTCCAAAGAAAAAAGCTGCTAAGAAAGCTGCTAAGAAAAAATAAGTTTTTTCTAACAGAAAAAATTAAAGCATCAAGTCCCGGCAAATCGCCGGGACTTTTTGTTGGGCGTAGATTTTAGACGATTGGATTATTAAAATTTCTCTCCGTATAATCAACTTTCTCAAACCCTAACTTTACACTTCTCTTTGTTGTTTAATTATAAATTATGACCAATTCGCAAATCGCAGATAACTTTTCTCTTTTATCAAAACTGATGGATGTACATGGAGAAAACAGCTTTAAAGCTAAGAGCTACTCCATTGCCGCCTTTACAATTGACAACTTGCCGGAGCAGCTTAGCGAAACCCCAAAAGAAAAAATTTTCTCTATTAAAGGGATTGGAGACTCAACCGGGAAAAAAGTAATTGAGTTGTTGGAAACCGGCGAACTAAATGCATTAACTGAAATAATTTCTAAAACGCCAGCTGGTATTTTGGAGATGCTGAGCATAAAAGGCATTGGCCCAAAAAAAATTGCTACGATATGGAAAGAGATGGAAATAGAAACGCTTGGCGAACTATTGTATGCATGTGAAGAAAACCGATTGAAATTGTACAAGGGCTTTGGCGAAAAAACACAGCAGAATGTAAAAGAGGCAATTGAATTTTATTTCAGAAATAAGGGAAGCTTTTTATATCACCAGGCAGAAGCTGTAGAACCGCAAATAACTGCATACCTTGAAAAACTATTTTCACCCGGCAATGTATTTGTAACAGGCGCTTTTAAAAGACAGCTGGAGGTTATGGATGAACTGGAGTATGCCATTAACGAATCTAATGATAATGTAAAACCAAAATTTGTAAGTGCAAATCCTCCTGAATTATTAGAAGAAACTAACAACTCCTTACTGTATAAATTGATGAACGGCCTGAGATTAAGACTTTATACAGGCAAAGAAGATTTTAATAAGTGGTTATTCAACAAATCGGGCAGCGAAGAATTTGTATCGGCATTTTTGGAAGCTTTCCCACAAGCAGACTTCAGTAAAATAAACAATGGTGATGACAAGGCCTTATTTGAAAGTGCAGGAATATCTTTTATACCCTGTTATCTTAGAGAAAGTTCATCCATCATTACAAGGGCAAAGCAAACCCTGCCTGAAGTAATCCAGCCTGGTGATGTAAAATCAATTATACACAGCCACAGCAACTGGAGTGATGGCAGCAATACCATTGAAGAAATGGCAAAGGCCGCAATTGATAAAGGTTTTGAATATTTAGTAATAAGCGACCATAGCAAAAGTGCATTTTATGCAAGTGGCCTAAGTGAAGAAAAGATTAAAGAGCAACATAAGTATGTGAATGAGTTAAACACTAAATATGCTCCTTTCAAAATTTTTAAGAGTATTGAAAGTGATATTTTAAATGATGGCAGTTTGGATTACAGTGAAAGTGTTCTTTCAACCTTTGATTTAGTAATTGCTTCTGTGCATTCTAACTTAAAAATGCCAGAGGAAAAGGCAATGATGCGTTTGATAAAAGCCATCGAAAATCCTTACACCACTATCCTGGGTCATATGACAGGCAGATTACTGCTAAGCAGAAAAGGTTATCCAGTTGATCACAAAAAAATTATTGACGCCTGTGCTGCTAATAATGTAGTAATTGAATTAAATGCACATCCTAATCGGCTTGATATCGACTGGCGGCAAATTGACTACGCCTTAGAAAAAAACGTTCTTATCTCTATTGACCCAGATGCACACTTTATAGAGGGATTTGATGATATACGCTATGGAGTGTTGGTGGCACAGAAAGCAATGGTGCAGAAAGAAAATAATTTAAGCAGCTTTAGTCTTAAACAGTTTGAAGCATTTTTATTAAAACAAAAAGATAAAAGAAAATTATAAGGGCAATTCAGCCTCTTCCAGCAGTTTTGTAATCCTCACATTCCACTCCTCCTGTTTTTCTTTATTAATACCATTAGTGGTTTCTCGATCGTATTTGTTTTGCATGGCTTCCATTTTTTCAACTACTTCATTATACACTGTTTTTAACTGCTCCATGTACTTATCCCTGCTAAACGTTGTTTGCTGCAGTTTTTTTATAAACACCAGCGTATTAAGATAACAGATGTCAAAATGATGCTGCTCATGTTCAAGGATATAAGCATTCTTTCCCTTTTCCTTCATCCATGATTCCTTTTTATTAAAACTGCAATACACGGCCAGTGATAAGGTTGCTTTATCGCCTTTGCTGCGAAAGCCTGCGGTGAACATAAAACCTGAAGAAGTAATAGCTACCGCATCCGTTGAATTATCAGGTGTACCTTTAAAATCATCGATGGATAATTTTTGTTTGGCGCTGTACAAGATATTATTTGCAGCATCGGGAATATTGGTAAGCCAGGTAATACTTGTTTCAACCTTTTGTGCAGCAAGATGAATGCTTAGAAATAAAAAAAGAATAAAAGGAATTGATTGCCGATACAATTTCATAGCATAAAACAACAAAAAAAAATAGTTACAAAATCAAATAAGAAAATGCTTTAGAGATAAATTAACAGCTATGATTCAATGTAGTTAAGGTCTTTACCAAAAGTTTCTTCAGTAAAGAAAGCAGCAATAATACTAATTGTCATAATGATTACTCCTGTAACCCATCCTGCAGTGACATAACTTAACGAAAGTGATTGCAAGCCATTAAACAAAGCAAGTATTAACGGTAAAGATCCCCTTACCATGTTGGGAGCAGTAGTAGCAGCTGTAGCCCTTAAGTTAGTGCCAAATTGTTCGGCAGCCACAGTAACAAAGATGGCCCAAAAGCCTGTGCCGAAACCTATCGCCGCACAGATTAAATACATTCCCGATGCGGTTCCATTGTTTTGGGTAAAATAAAACACAAGAGCAATCACTGTAAAAGTATAAAACAGAAACAATGCTTTTTTCCTGCTTTTCAACCAGTGGCTTACAAAGCCTATCAATATATCTGCAATGGAAATAGCAGCATATGCAAACATGGTTGATTTTTTTGGCAGCACTGGTTCTGAAATTCCAAACTCTTTGCCAAAATTGTTACTAAAAGCGATTAGAACACCAACTACATACCATGTGGGCAAGCCAATCAATATAGTCAGGATATATTTTTTAAAGCGTTTCCTGTTATTAAAGAACATGAAAAAATTTCCTCTTGCCACATTTTGCTGTTTCACTTCATTAAACATACTACTCTCAAAAACAGAGATGCGAAGCAACAACAAACAAAAACCTAAACCTCCTCCAATGAAATAGCAAATGCGCCAATGAAAATTTTCAGAAATAAAATAAGCGGCAACAGCTCCGGATATCCCAATGCCTGCAACCACAGAAGTACTTAATCCCCTTTTCTCTTTGCTTACCAGTTCACTAACTAGGGTAATACCTGCACCCAATTCACCTGCTAAACCAACACCTGCAATAAATCTAACCAACGCATATTGATTGGTTGTTTGCACAAACCCATTTACTATATTGGCAACAGAGTATAAAATAATTGAGCCAAACAATACACTCAGCCGGCCCTTTTTATCACCCATAATACCCCAGATTATCCCGCCAACAAGCAAGCCAAACATTTGTATACTGATAATAAACTCACCTTGTGACTTTATCTGTTCAGCATTATCGCCAATGAGTTCTTTAAGACTGTCAACCCTTACAATATTAAACAGGAGCAGATCGTATATATCAACAAAATAGCCAAGGGCCGCCACTAATACTGTAATAGTAAAAATGGAATTTGATTGCTTATTCATACAGGCAAGAAAACGTTTTACTGTTTTTTCTTTTTTCCAAAAAATAGTTTGAATAATACCGGGGCGGTTGTAACAAGAACAATTGCCACCACTATCACTTCCAGTCTCTCTTTTAAATTAAATCCAAATTGTGAGAGTATCCATTTTTGCAGGAAGTGGCCAGCCACCAGCATACTTAGCACCCATGCAAAAGAGCCTATAACATTAAAGAAAGTAAATTTCTTTTTATCCATATTCACAATACCAGCTACAATTGGTGCAAATGTTCTTACAATGGGGAGAAACCTTGCAAAGATGATAGCTCCTCCTCCATGCTTTTCATAAAACTCATGAGCATCATGCAAATATTTTTGTTTAAAAATAAAATTATCTTTCCATGAATACATAGCCGGCCCTACTTTTCTCCCAAACCAATAACCAACAGAATTACCTAAAATACCAGCAATGGAAATTAGCAACCACAGCACAAGCAATTGTATATATTCATTGTGTATAAAAGGAAAAATAGATTCCACCAGCTCTGCATTATAAATACCAGCTACAAAAAGCAAGCTGTCGCCCGGCAAAAAGAAACCTGCAAACAATCCTGTTTCCGCAAAGATGATAAAGAGAATAAGCCACAAACCTCCATTTACTATATAAAACATTGGAGTAACCAAATCGATCCAGCTAAAGTTCTTTCTTACTTTCAGTACATTGTTGCGATCAATTTTTTGAAGTGATACAGCAGTGGTATCATAATCTTCCCTGCTTACTTTAATAAAATCACTTTTTGCTGCGTTAACTGTTACATGGCCTTTTGCATCTGTTATAAATTTTTCGCCTGTGGATAATACGGTTATGGTATCTTCTTTCAAAGCTGTTTCATACTGGCTTTGCACAATAATAGACATAGGGACAGGTTGTGCATATGCAAACTGCATCATACTACAAATAAAAGCACAGTACAATAAAATTTTCTTCTTCATTATTTTAGTACAAATCATTTTATCATTTATGTTCATGGCCATGATGATGACTATGATGATGTGAATGTTCATGATGATGCCCGTGGCTCAACTCTCCCTCCCACTTGCTTACCACTGCTGTTGCTATGCTGTTGCCAACAACATTGGTGGCGCTTCTTCCCATATCAAGCAGCGGATCAATGCCAAGCAATAATGCAATACCAGCTTCCGGAATATTAAATGTGGCCAGTGTTCCGGCAATTACAACTAACGAAGCCCTTGGCACACCAGCAATCCCTTTACTGGTAAGCATTAACACCAGCAGCATTGTTATTTGCGTACCAACAGGGATGTGCATACCATAGCTCTGTGCAATAAATAAAGAAGCATAGGTCATGTACATCATACTGCCATCCAGGTTAAAAGAATAGCCAAGCGGCAACACAAAACTTACAATCTTATCTTTACAGCCAAAACGTTCCAATTCAAGCATTGTTTTAGGAAAAGCCGCTTCGCTGCTGGCAGTACTAAACGCCAGCATGATGGGTTCCTCCATTCGACGAAGTAAATTGAAAACTCTTTTCTTTATAAACAGGAAACCAGCAAATGCCAGTATTATCCAGAGTAATAGCAATCCAAAATAAAACTCACCAATAAATATGGAGTAGGTTTTTAAAATACCTATCCCCTGTTTGGCAATAACGGCAGTCATTGCTCCAAACACTGCCAATGGTGCAAAGCCACTCATTACATAAGAAGTAATTCTTAATACAATATGTGCAATGGCATCCAAAGCCTTTACAACGGGTTTTGCCACATCTCCCAACGCTGCTGCTGCTACACCAAAAAAAAGTGAGAATACTACTATCTGCAATATTTCATTTTTTGCCATCGCCTCCACCACGCTGGCAGGAAACACATGATAAAAGAAATCCTTTACTGTAAGCGCTGCTTTATCAATACCGGTATTAACACTGCTGTCGGGTAAAGCTAGTTGCATGCGTACACCCGGTTCAAAAAGATTTACCAGCACCATCCCAAGCAACAAACTCAATAATGACGCACTCAAAAACCAAAGCAAGGTTTTTCCTCCAATGCGGCCAACAGATTTTATATCGCCAAGCTTGGCCACCCCCACAACCAGCGTTGTAAACACCAGTGGCGCCACAATCATTTTTATCAGGCGGAGAAAAATATCGGCCAGTATGGTAAACCATTCTAATTTTTTATCCCGGGCTTTGATGGCATCGCTTTTTTGAGCAGCAATAAGTGTGAGTTGTTTTTGTAATGTTTTATATCCTTCGGATAAAGTATCCGTTTGTGCAGTAAGTAAAGTATTGATCGTTTTTAAAGAATCTCCCAACAATTTAATATTGGGCAATATCAAAGTTTCATCAGGTGTATTCAGCAGGTTTTGTTCGGCTACTTTCTTTTCGTCGTTTATCTTTTTTTGCAAAGCCGTTAATGCTGCATGTGCTATACTGTCTTTGGGCCTTTCAAAAACATCCATTTTAGCATGTATATGCTTTGCCTGTGCCTCCGCATTGGCAATTTGATTATTCTGTTCGCCTACATAATTTTTATTGAAAACAAAACCCAATGCAATACCCAGCACCAATGCAATAGCTATATATAATGTGAGCCTGTTTTTTTTACCGGGACTTGATTCCATATTTTTTGCTGCAAGCTCCCGGCAGCCGGGATTTTGGTTTTGCAATATAATATTTAATGGCTGTTAACCACCGTTGTTCATAAAAAAAGCAGGCTGATTGGGCGGTTAGGATTTATTGCTTATTTTTCCGTTTGATTACTTATCAAAACCAACTTTTACTATGAGTTTATTTGTAAAGAAGCCAATCCTTTCTTTAATAGCAGAGGCTACTGATACTGAGAAAGGCCTTAAAAAAACATTAGGGTCAAGGTCATTAGTAGCATTGGGCATAGGAGCCATTATAGGTGCCGGCTTATTTTCTATCACCGGTGGTGCTGCCGCTAATCAAGCCGGGCCTGCAATAACCATTTCTTTTGTTGTGGCGGCGTTGGGCTGTGCGTTTGCAGGTTTATGCTATGCAGAGTTTGCTTCTATGATACCAGTGGCTGGTAGTGCATACACTTACTCATACGCAACTATGGGTGAGTTTATCGCATGGGTTATCGGCTGGGATCTTGTGCTTGAATATGCCGTAGGCGCCGCAACAGTTAGCATTAGCTGGAGCCGTTATCTTATTAAATTTTTAGATTCATTTGGCTTGCATCTAGATCCAGCATTTACGGTTGGCCCTTGGGATGGTGGCATTATTAATTTGCCAGCCGTTTTTATTGTAATATTAATGAGTTTACTTTTAATAAAAGGTACATCTGAATCTGCAAAAGTAAATGCAATCATAGTTGGTGTAAAAGTTCTGGTAGTAATAATATTCATCGCATTAGGTTGGGGATATATCAATAGCGACAACTATTCTCCTTATATACCAGATAATACTGGCAAGTTTGGGGAATTTGGTTTTAGTGGAATTATAAGAGCTGCTGCAATTGTATTTTTTGCTTATATAGGCTTTGATGCAGTATCAACAGCAGCACAGGAAGCAAAGAATCCTAAAAAAGATATGCCAATAGGTATCTTAGGTTCATTGGCGATATGCACTGTGCTGTATATATTGTTTGCACATGTCATGACTGGTGTTACCAGTTATAAATCATTTGCCGGTCAAGATGGCATTGCGCCTGTGGCAGTTGCCATTGAACATATGGGAAAACCTGATGCAGCAGGTGTTTTTCATGCAGATTACCCTTGGTTGAATAAAGCCATCATCATTGCAATTCTTGGTGGTTATGCATCTGTAATATTAGTAATGCTGATGGGACAAAGCCGTGTGTTTTACAGCATGAGCAAAGACGGGCTACTTCCAAAAGTGTTTAGCCAGGTGCATCCCAAATACCGTACACCATCAAAAAACAATTTGCTGTTCATGTTATTTGTGAGTTTGTTTGCAGCTTTTGTGCCTGCAAGAGTGGTAGGTGAAATGACAAGTATCGGAACCCTATTTGCATTTATATTAGTTTGTATTGGTGTAATGGTTTTAAGAAAAGCAGAACCTAATATTCCCCGTGCATTTAAAACGCCTTTAGTTCCGTTGGTTCCAATTCTGGGTATTTTCACTTGTCTCTTTATGATGGTATTTTTACCTGCGGATACATGGATAAGGCTGATTGTATGGATGTTGATCGGCTTTGATATATATCTTTTCTACGGCATTAAATTTAGTGTGCTGGGCAATGGCAGTACCAATAGAAAAGGAGTTTCACTAGTGAGCCAGGTTGGCATTGCACTTTCACTGGCACTCATAGGGATTGCTTATCTGCATGAAA
>CAZBTD010000031.1:0-31554 GCA_964494815.1 uncultured Ferruginibacter sp.
TTAAAACCTTCACCCACTTTACCTAATCTTTGAGAATCTGGTATGCGGCAATTATCAAAAATCATTTCAGCAGTTTCGCTTGCCCTCATGCCCAATTTATTTTCTTTTTTACCTCCGCTAAAACCTGCCGTACCACGTTCAACAACAAAGGCAGTAGAATTATCTTTTGCTCTTGGTTCTCCTGTCCTGCAAATCACCACTGCTATATCGCCGCTCTTGCCATGTGTTATCCAGCTTTTGGTTCCGTTAATAATCCAGTCATTGCCATCTTTTACCGCAGTTGTTTTCATATTACCTGCATCACTGCCAGTGTTCGGCTCTGTTAATCCCCATGCACCCAAATGTTCGCAGGTAGCAAGCTTGGGCAAATAATTTTTCTTCTGTTCTTCATTGCCAAAAGTGAGAATATGCCCCGTGCAAAGAGAGTTGTGTGCAGCAACAGATAGCCCGATCGATCCACACAATTTTGCTATTTCCTGTATAATAACATTGTATTCAAAATAACTTAAACCGGTGCCACCGTATTCTTCCGGCACCAGCACGCCCATCATGCCCAGCTTGCCCAGTTCTTTAAAAATATGCAAGGGAAATTCCTGGCTTTCGTCCCACTCCATTACATGTGGTTTGATGTATTGATTGGCAAAGTCTCTTGCTGTTTGTGCTACCTGTTGTGTTATTTCTCCTTGTTGAAAGTTCATATAAGGCAATCTTTTAGAGCTGCAAGATAAAGGTTATTTTCAAAAGCTAACAGGCGTTAGTATTTAGCCGTATTTAATTTTATGAATGGTCAAGGAAAGTATCATAGCTTCAGGTAAGGCTGCATCTTATTATAGACTTCTTCTGTTATCATCATTATTTTTTTCAAATCAGAAACTGAAGAAAAGTTGCCATGCTGGCTTCGGTATTGTACAATTGAATTGGCAATATTATAGCGTATGTAGGGATGTGACTTTAGTTCATCCAGCGTTGCAGTATTGATGCTGATTTGTTTTACGGCAGCATTATTTAAAACCAATCTTATTTTTATTTTTTGAAATGTTGAATCCGGCAAGCCAAATGTTTCACCAACCTGATCAATTTTGTAAAAGCCGCCAAGCTTATCTCTGAAAGTAATAATGCGTTGTGCCAGCTTACTGCCAATGCCCGGTAATGCAATCAATGCCGTTGTATCTGCTGTACTTATATCTATCGCTGTCGGTGTATAAGTTTTCTTTTCATAAGCAGGTTTATTGTATTCTTCTGTCTTTTCGCCCGAAGCATATTCTTTCTTTTCAATCTGTATGTAAGGGACAAGCTTTTCTGCCAGGTTTTCATCAAGCCCCCAAATTTTTTTGATGTCTTCCGCTTTGTAAAATTTTCCTCCCTTTGATAAATAATTTTTAATGGTGGCAATTGTTTTATCTCTTACGCCCAGCCTCTGCCATCCAGCATCATCTAATGTGTTGGGATTAAAATAAAACAGTTCGCCTTTCCATTCTCTATTTGAATAGTGTTTGTTTTCATAGGGTTGATTGTATGATTGATAGGCATCATCATAATCATCAAACTTTTTTCGGTATTTATTAGCGCTGTCGGTTGGTTTAATTTTTACTAATGCAACTTCTTTTTCAAATTCACTATGATCGTATTTTTTTGGCTTGATAAAAAGAGCAAATGAATACTGTATCAATATGGCCAATAAGATAATACCCAGCAATAATAATATGCCATTTCTTTCCTTTTTGGAATTACTAAACCATTCAGAAACTCTTTGCTTCTGCATACAATTACAATAAAATCATTAAAGCATGGCATTACATGTAGAGTATTCTTTTTAAGCGGTTCTTTTGATAGTTGAACCTGGAGGGATAATCAAAAAGAAAACTATACTGCCAGAATAAATAAATTATAAATTGAAGTTAAGCCAAATACTTAAATAACAAAATAAAAGGAACAGTATTTTTAAATATCACCAATCTTATTTATTGCAACCAGCAGGCCATCATAAGCCAGTTCAATTCCGGGTGGCAATTCTTTGCTTATCTCATCATGAAGACCCAGTTGATGGCTTATATGGGTAAAATATGCTTTTGGAACTTTCAGTTCTTTTACTAACTGTATTGCTTCGGTTAATGAAAAATGCGAAAGGTGCTCTTTGTGCCGTAGTGCATTTACCACCATTACTTCACTGCCTTCTATTTTTTTTCTCTCCTCCGCATCAATACGGTTGGCATCGGTAATGTAAGTAAAGTTGCCAAAGCGAAAGCCTAATACAGGCATTTTTAAATGCCAAACCATAATGGGAATTACCGGGATATCGCCAATGAGGAAAGCTGTGAGGTCGATGGTATTTAAATTAATTTCCGGAATACCCGGATATTTTTTATCGGAAAAAACGTAGGCAAATTCCCTTTTCAAAGCCTCTTCCGTTAGTGAGTTGGCATATACTTCCATTGCTTTGCCACTAAAAAAATTAAATGCCTTTGTATCATCAAGGCCGGCAATATGATCTTTATGCGGATGGGTAAATAAAACGGCATCCAGTTTTTTTATATTCAGCCGTAGCATTTGATAGCGAAAATCGGGTGTGGTGTCAACTACAAAACAAGTGGTGTTGCTTTCAACCAGTATGCTACTGCGTAATCGTTTGTCTTTTGGGTTTGATGAAGTGCATACTTCACAAGCGCATGCCACCATTGGCACACCAGTGCTGGTACCAGTACCCAAAAATGTTATTTTTATTGGTGGGCAATGCATAAAGCAAAAATAGGGAAATAGGCAAGTTGGCAAAAAAGCAAACAGGCAACAAAACTATTTGTTGCCTGTTTGCTTTTGGTAAATTCTTACAAATTATTTTTCAGCCACGGCACTCATTACTTCGTCATACATCTTTTGGCTTTCATGTGTGAGGGCATCAAAGTTAATTTCTAATTGCGGCATCAAATCAATCAATGTATTAATACGGCCTTCTGCCTGGAAGAATTTATTAATAACGATTACTTTTTTTGCCTGCAGTATGCAATAGCCACTTTGAAATGTGCCTCTTTCGTAGCGGATTACATAACCACTTTCTTCTGCAATTCTTTCTATTTTATCTAATGTGTGCTGATTGTACTTCATAATAACTGCTGCAACTTCATTCAATAACAACCATTATCAAAAAAAGTTTCTCCACAAACTGTGGATTAACTAATATCTATTTATTAGTCATTCTCACTATTGGCACAATCATTTCTTCCAAACTGATGCCGCCATGCTGAAAAGTATTTTTATAATAATTCACAAAATGATTGTAATTGTTGGGATAGCATAAAAAAATATCTTCTTTGGCAAAAACAAAGGAGGAGTTCACATTGGGCACTGGTAGCCCGGCTTGTCTTGGGTCACGAAAAGCCAGCACATCCCTTGGCTCATAATTTAAATTGCGACCATGCTTGTAGCGAAGATTGGCTGTGGTTTGTTTATCGCCAATTACTTTGGCTGCTGTTTTTACTCTCACACTTCCATGGTCGGTGCCAACAATCACTGTAATGTTTTTTTCTGCAATTTTCTTTAGAGCCTGGTGCAGCGGTGAATGTTCAAACCAGCTATGGGTAATGCTGCGGTAACTTGTTTCGTCACCAGCCAGCTCTTTCAGCACTTCCATTTCTGTTCTTGCATGACTCAGCATATCCACAAAATTGTACACAATAATATTAATGTCGTTGTGAAGCAGGTCGTGGATGTTGTCAACTAGTTTCTGCCCATCATGGTTGTTCGTTATTTTGGTGTAAGAATATTTTAAATCGCTTTTACCAAGCCTTTTTAGTTGTGCTTTAAAAAATTCTTCTTCATGTAAATTTTTTCCGCCTTCTTCATCATCGTTTTTCCATTGTGCAGGAAAATTTTTTTCAATATCCACCGGCATCATGCCAGCAAAAATGGCATTACGGGCATATTGTGTAGCTGTTGGCAATATTGCATAAAAAGTATCTTCTTCCTGTATGCGGAAGCTTTCGGCAAAAATGGGCTGTATCATTTTCCACTGATCAAAGCGAAGGTTATCTATCAATACAAAAAACAATGGCGTTCCTTTTTGTACATGCGGCAGCACTTTAAACTTTAGCATATTGTGGCTCATTACCGGGCCATCTGTGCTTTTAGGGCTTACCCAATCAGCATAGTTTTTTGAAATGTATTTAAAAAACTCAGTGTTGGCTTCCGCTTTTTGTGTTTGAAAAACTTCCTGCATTTCAGGGCTGTCGCTTTTCTTCATTTCCAACTCCCAATACACCAGTTTTTTATAAATCTCCATCCATTGGTTATAGTCAAGGTTATCATTGAGCGCCATAAATAAATTGCGGAACTCTTGCTGGTATGCAGACGTTGTTTTTTCAGCCACCAGTCTTTTGTTGTCTATTATTTTTTTTAAGCTTAATAAAACCTGGTTGGGATTTACCGGTTTAATTAAATAATCACTTATCTGACTGCCGATAGCTTCATCCATAATATTCTCTGCCTCATTCTTTGTAATTAAAACAACGGGCAGGGTGCTGTTCACTTCTTTTATTTGCTGTAATGTTTGCAGCCCTGTAATGCCTGGCATACTTTCATCCATTAGCACCACATCTACAATATTTCCCTTTACATATTCCACTGCATCAAAGCCATTGGTCTTTGTTTGTACTTCGTAACCTTTGTTTTCTAAAAACAGTATTTGAGAATTAAGTGTATCTATTTCGTCATCTACCCAGAGTATTTTTGGAGCTGTCATGTTTTATTTTTTGATAGCGTAAAGTTATCTCAATATGGCTGGGTTTTATCAGTGATTTATTTTGAAGTGGTACAAATTTAATTTTTTAACCCTCCTCTTATTTCCTTTATTTCGCTTTGTGTATCTTTTAACATATAGAGAACAATGCTCCCAATCAATTCTATCCACCACATTGCCATCATTTGCTCCGACTACGAAAAAGCAAAGTCATTTTATACGGAAATACTCGGCTTTGAACTTATAAGAGAGATTTACCGGGAAGAAAGGCAATCCTATAAAGCAGATTTATCAGTAAATGGCAAATACCAGATAGAATTATTCTCTTTTCCTGCTCCGCCACAAAGAGTATCAAGGCCCGAAGCAGCCGGGTTACGACATATTGCTTTTGAAGTAAACGATATAAATGCAACAGTGCAATTACTGCAACAAAAAAATATCATTGCCGAGCCAGTAAGAATTGATGAAACCACGGGTAAACGGTTTACTTTTATCGCCGATCCGGATGGATTGCCAATAGAGTTTTACGAAAAATAAAAGTGAATAATGGCTTCAAGAAAAATTATTAACGACCCGGTGCATGGTTTTATCACAGTGGATGATGAACTCATTCTTCAAATAATTGCACATCCATACTACCAAAGGTTAAGACGCATTCATCAAATGGCATTGGCACATTTGGTGTATCCCGGTGCGGTACATACAAGGCTGCATCATTCATTGGGCGCTTATCATTTAATGTGCAATGCACTGAACGAATTAAAAGGCAAAGGCGTTGATATAACCAGAGAAGAAGAACAGGCAGCCAAGATTGCTATACTATTGCATGACATTGGCCATGGCCCCTTTAGCCATGCATTGGAAAATGTATTGATAGAAGGAATGCACCATGAAGCTATTTCATTGCTGTTGATGAAAGACCTGAACAAACAATTTGATGGCAAACTGCAAATGACACTTGACATCTTTACCAATAATTATCCTAAAAAATTTCTTCATCAACTTATAAGCGGACAACTGGATGTTGACCGTATGGATTACTTATCAAGGGATAGTTTTTTCTCTGGCGTAAGTGAAGGCGTTATTGGCTACGACCGTATTATTAAAATGCTTACTGTTCATAATGGCGAGTTAATGGTGGAAGAAAAAGGCATTTATTCAACCGAAAAATTTATTGTTGCAAGAAGGTTGATGTACTGGCAGGTGTATTTGCACAAAACAGTTTTATGTGCAGAACAAATGCTGAAGCAAATTATCCGCAGGGCAAAATTTGTAAAGGCTTTTACAACCACACCATTAAATAAATTTATTAATGAGCCTATTGAATCCGTAAGCCTGGAAGAGTTTTGCAACCTGGATGATTATGATGTGCTATCCGCAATAAAAGAATGGACACACCATCCGGACACTGTGCTTTCTTTTTTATGCAAAGGCATTATTGACAGGAGCCTTCTGAAGATAAAATATTTTCCACAGCCGGTTGGGGAAACTTTACTTAAAGAAAAGAGAGAATCTGCAAAAAAGAAACTAAACCTGTGCAACGGTGAGGAAGAATGGCTTGTCATAACAGGCGAGGCAAGCAGCAATACTTACAATGTGAAAGACGAAAACATACAGATACTTTTTAAAGACAATACTGTAAAAGACATTTCACAGGTAGATGACGCATTGATAAATGCCGGGGTAAGCGGCAGTATAAAAAAATATTACATTTGTTATTTAAGGGATTAGTTATTGGTTAACTGAAGATACCTTTACTTCTCCT
Source organism: uncultured Ferruginibacter sp. (assembly GCA_964494815.1). Taxonomy (GTDB): domain Bacteria; phylum Bacteroidota; class Bacteroidia; order Chitinophagales; family Chitinophagaceae; genus Ferruginibacter. Next base: position 6,495 of record CAZBTD010000031.1, read on the forward strand.
TTACATCAACCAACAATTAAAGAACACATGCAGTTTACAGCAGCCCAAATAGCGATGATAATAAAGGGAAAAGTGGAAGGCAATGCTGATGCTGCTGTTTCGTCCTTTGGAAAAATTGAAGAAGCACAAAATGGCCAGCTTTCTTTTTTGGCCAATCCTAAATACGAAGATTATTTATATACAACCAGTGCATCGGTTATTATTATCAACGAATCGCTTGAATTAAAAAAGCCTGTTGGTGCAACTTTAATACGGGTTCCTGATGCTTATGTAGCTTTTGCTACTTTGCTGGAAACATACCAACAGCTGCAGGCTCAGCAGTTAACAGGCATTCAGCAACCTGTTTATATCGATGCTTCTGTAAAAATAGGCGAGCAGGTATATGTAGGTGCTTTTGCATATATAGGTGAAAAAGTAATTGTTGATAATGGTGTAAAAATTTATCCCAATGCTTATATCGGCAACGGCACCACCATTGGAGAAAATTCAATTATTCACCCCGGTGTAAAAATTTATCACAATACTGTTATTGGTAAAAATGTAACCATTCATGCCGGTACTGTTATTGGTAGTGATGGTTTTGGTTTTGCACCGCAGGCAGATGGCAGCTATAAAAAAGTGCCGCAAATGGGCAATGTGGTAATTGAAGATAATGTGGAGATAGGCGCCAATACTACTATTGACAGGGCAACCATTGGCAGCACTGTTATTAAAGCAGGTGCCAAACTTGATAACCTGTTGCAGATTGCACATAATGTGGAAGTAGGCAACAATTCTGTGATAGCTGCACAGGCTGGTGTTAGCGGCAGCACAAAAATTGGTAATAATGTAATGATTGGCGGGCAGGCCGGTATTGTGGGTCACATACAAATTGCAGATGGAAGCAAGATAAATGCACAAAGCGGTGTAAGTAAATCTATCAAAACTCCCAATACAGCAGTTACTGGTTCGCCTGCTTTTGATTATACATCTGCTCTCCGCAGCCAGGCTATTGCCAGAAACCTTCCTGAACTGGAACAACGAATAAAAGCCTTGGAAAAAATATTGCAGGAATTAATGACGAAGGTATAGCAAACACCATCCTTTCTATTCTAAAGGATGTCATTCTGTATGCCGATGAAGTGATTGCGACGCAATTATGACGCCATGGTACTTCGGCTACGACCAGTACCAAAGCTGGTATCAAAATAATTACCTGACTTATTTGTAGCATATTCATTCATGTCTATTTGTGTAATTCGTGGCTAACCAAAAATCAAATATCTTTGCCGTTGTCGAAAAAATCAATACTATGGGTGCAAGCTTCAATCCAGATAAACAACATACTTTAAGCAACGCAGTAAGCATCAGTGGCACAGGGCTTCATACTGGTGTAAAGGTGGATATGACATTGCGGCCTGCCAACCCAGGTTTCGGCTTTCAGTTTCAGCGTATTGATATTGCCGGAATGCCAACCATTAAGGCTGATTGTGATTTGGTAACAGATACATCAAGAGGCACCACACTTGAACAGGGCGAAGTAAAAGTGAGCACAGTGGAGCATATCCTTGCTGCATTGGTGGGCATGGGTGTTGACAATTGCCTGATTGAAATTAATGGACCTGAAATTCCTATTATGGATGGCAGCAGCGAACCATTTGTGGAAATAATTGAAGAGGCAGGCGTGCTGGAGCAGGATGCTACCAAAACATGGTACAGCATCGACAACAATATTTCTTTTTACGATGAAGTTAAAAGGGTGGAGATGACAGTAATGCCATCAACAGATTATAAAATCACCACGCTCATTGATTTTAATTCTCCTGTGTTAGGTACGCAACATGCTGGCTTAAAAACGATGCAGGATTTTAAAAACGAAATAGCACCCTGCCGCACCTTTTGCTTTTTGCATGAACTGGAAGCCCTGCTTGACAACAATTTGATAAAAGGCGGAGATATTAACAACGCTATTGTGGTAGTTGACAAAGCAGTTACAAGTGATGAAATGGCAAGGCTTGCCAAAGCGTTTGGAAGGGACAAAATTGAAATAAAGAGCGAAGGTTACCTGAACAATCTTGAGCTGCGTTTTCCTAACGAACCAGCGAGGCATAAGTTGCTAGATGTAATTGGAGACCTTGCGTTGATTGGCTATCCCATCAAGGGCCATATTATGGCTAACAGGCCGGGACACAGTACCAATGTAGAGTTTGCCAAAAAGATAAAGCAATACATTAAAAAGAATAAACACACCAAGGATATTCCTATTTACGATCCCAATCAGCCACCGGTGTTTACATTACAACAAATAGAAAAAACACTACCACACCGATACCCATTTTTATTGGTTGATAAAATAATCGAGTTAACCGACAAACATATTGTAGGAGTAAAAAATGTAACGTTCAATGAGTTTTATTTCCAGGGGCATTTTCCTGGTAACCCTGTAATGCCCGGTGTATTGCAGATAGAAGCGCTTGCACAAACCGGTGGCCTGCTTTGCATAAATGCCATGCCCGAAGGACAGTATGATACTTACTTTTTAAAAATTGATAATTGTAAGTTTAAACAAAAGGTAGTGCCGGGTGATACAATGTTGTTGAAGATGGAACTGGCCGAACCCATCCGTCGTGGTATATGTGTGATGAAGGGTAGTGTGTTTGTTGGCAATAAACTTTGTACAGAAGCAGACTTAACAGCACAGTTGGTAAAACGTAATTAATTACTCAATGGCTCAATTTGAAAATTGCTTAGTGATAATTAACTGAGTCATTTTCAAATTTTCAAATTTTCAAATGATTCATCCACATACTTACATACATCCTAACGCAAAGCTTGCTACCAACGTAAAAGTTGACCCTTTTAGCGTAATTCACCCGAATGTTGAAATTGGCGAAGGTACCTGGGTGGGCAGTAATGTTACTATAATGGATGGTGCCCGTATTGGCAAAAATTGCCGCATCTTTCCCGGGGCGGTAATATCTGCTATACCGCAGGATTTGAAATTTGAAGGAGAACAAACTACCGCAGAGATTGGTGACAATACCACTATTAGAGAATTTGTAACAATCAACAGAGGTAGCAAAGACAGGTGGACAACTAAAGTAGGCAGCAATTGCCTGATAATGGCTTACAGCCACGTAGCCCATGACTGTATTATTGGAAACAATTGTATTCTCAGCAACAGTACGCAAATGGCTGGCCATGTAACAATGGGTGATTTTGCAATACTGGCAGGTATGTGTGCTGTACACCAGTTTGTGCAGATAGGGCAGCATTCTTATGTTGGTGGAGGTTCACTGGTTAGCAAAGATGTGCCACCTTTTATCAAGGCAGGCCGTACACCATTAAGCTATGCCGGGGTAAACTCTGTTGGCTTAAAACGGCGTGGTTTTTCTCTTGACCGCATTAACCAGATACTGGATATATACCGTATTATTTACAATAAAGGAATGAATACATCACAGGCGCTCAATTTTATAGAAGAAGAGTTGGCCGCTACAGATGAACGGGATGAAATTGTAACCTTTATCCGTGAAAGCGGCAGAGGTATCATCAAGCGTTTTGTAAAAGGCGGAACAGACGATGAATAGTTTTTATAACCAGTTTTTCTAATCACTCTTTTTTGAAGATTTCACTTAACAATATTGGCAAACGTTTTAACCGGGAGTGGATATTCCGTAACCTCACGTATCATTTTTCTGCATCAAAAAAATATGCTCTCACTGGCGCCAACGGCTCCGGCAAATCAACATTATTGCAGGTAATTGCAGGAGCAGTTACCCACAACGAAGGAGATGTTCAATATTCAATGCTCAATGCACAATGTTCAATTGAAGATCATTACAAGCACCTGTCCATTGCTGCTCCTTATCTTGAATTGATTGAAGAGATGAAGGCAAACGAATTACTGGATTTTCATACAGCATTTAAACCCTTATCTATATCAAAAAAAGAAGCATTGCAAATAGTTGGCCTTGAAAAAGCTGCTGACAAACAAATACGTTATTACAGCAGCGGCATGAAGCAGCGATTAAAATTAGCACAGGCATTTTTCAGCAGCACACCAGTTTTGTTATTGGATGAGCCAACAACTAATTTAGATGCAGAAGGCATAGCATTATATCAAACACTTATTCAGGAATACACTTCAGGCAAATTGGTGATCATCAGCAGCAACGATAAAGAAGAATATGGGTTTTGTGATGAGGTGATAAGGATTGGAGATTATAAATAAGATTTACCTCCTGCTTGCAATCAGTAAATTCAAATCGGTAAATTTCAAATCAAATCTTTCGCTTAAATAAAAATTAGTAAGGCTTCCCTTGAATAAATAAATGCCCGTACGGATATTTATTTTATGCCACACAATATTATCAATGCCACCTTCATCGGCAGTCTCCAGCATTAAAGGCATCAGCACATTGCTTATCGCTTGAGAAGCAGTACGGGCAAAACCGCTTGGAATATTGGGAACACAATAATGTATCACATCATATTTTCTGAAAACAGGTTTGTCATGGGTGGTTACTTCACTTGTTTCAAAGCAACCGCCACGGTCAATACTTACATCCACAATTACAGTTCCCGGACGCATATTACTTACCATCGCTTCGGTTGCTACAATTGGTGTTCTCCCACTGGTACTGCTCAATGCACCTACCGCCACATCGCATGTCTTTAATTGCTTTGCCAATATTTTTGGTTCAATTACGGATGTCCACATTCTTACACCGATATTGTTTTGCAAACGCTTTAAGCGGTAAATGCTGTTGTCAAAAATCTTTACGCTGGCTCCCATTGCCAAAGCCGTTCTTGCAGCGTATTCACCCACAATGCCTGCTCCAATAATAATAACTTTTGTTGGAGGAATTCCGCTGATGCCACCAACCAACACACCTTTTCCTTCATTAGCGTTGCTTAAGTACTGGCCTGCAATCAGCATTACAGCACTACCAGCAATCTCACTCATACTTCTTACTATAGGGTTGTGGCCACTGTCATCTTTAAGGTTTTCAAAACTTAAAGCAGTAATTTTTTTCTCCATCATCTTCTCCAGGATGTTTTTCTTCATCACTGCAAGATGTATCGGGGAAATAATGTATTGCCCAGGTTTCAGCAGTTCGCATTCTTCCTCACTCACAGGGGCGCTCTTTACTAAAATATCTGCTTCATATACTTTCTTTTTGTCAAATGCTATTTCGGCACCGGCTTCGGTATAGTCTCTGTCAGTATAGCTGGCACCTTCACCAGCTTTGGTTTCCACCACCACTCGATGGCCATTGGCTACCATTACACCTACGGCTTCCGGCGTAAGTGCTATCCTGTTTTCGCTAAAGGAATTTTCTTTTGGTATCCCGATAAATAATTCGGCTCCTTTTGGTTTTACATCTAAAGTTTCTTCCAATGTTTCGTAAGAAAAGGATGGGGAGATAAATGGTTTTGATATTGCCATAAAATAATTGAAGTGCTTCTCAAATCCTGGCGACGGCTTTTAGCCCCACCAGTGGTTATTCCAGTTTTTTAAAAGATGTTTACAATTTACAAATTAATTGTGAGCTTTCGGGTTTCATTATCCACAGCAGCAATATGAATATGTAAACTTTTTTCAGGAAAAATCCCCAACGCTTTATCAGGCCATTCCACAAAGCAGTAATTGCCGGAGTATAAACAATCTTCCACGCCAGCCTGTACAGCCTCTTCTTCATCTTTCAGGCGGTACATATCAATATGATAAATTGTTTTACCATTCCTGGTTTGATATTGGTTAATGATAGAAAAGGTTGGACTGCCAATGCTGCCTTCCACACCCATTGCTTCACACACAGCATGAACAAAAGTTGTTTTACCAGCGCCCATTTCGCCATGCAATGCCACCACTTTATTTTTATCAAGTGTTTTTATAAATTCTTTTGCAGCAAGGTTGATATTGGTAAGAGAAAATTTTAAATCCATGTTGCAAAGATATTTTCCAGCATTAGCAATTCAATCATAGTTGCCTTGAATAATTTTGCAGTATGGAAAAAGTAGAATGGAAAGTAGAAGGAATGGACTGCACTAATTGTGCCCTTACCATCAACAAATACCTTACAAAAGCAGGAATGAAAGAGGTGAAGGTGAATTTTATTGGCGGCGATGTAAGTTTTGAAATCAATGGGAATGTTTCTAAGGAGTCGCTTGCAAGAGGTATTGCTGATTTAGGATATAAAGTTGTGGACGACGGACGACAGACTACGGACAACAGCGAAAGCGGTTCCTATCAGTCGTCTGTTGTAAGTCGCAAATGGTCATTCACCAACCATCTCCAGCGTTTTCTTTTCTGTCTTCCTTTTACACTGGTGCTGATGCTGCACATGTTGCCATGGCATATTCATTTCCTGATGAATCCCTGGGTACAGTTGGTAATTTGTCTTCCTGTTTATTTTGTTGGTATGAGTTACTTTGGTGTAAGTGCGTTTAAAAGCCTGCGCCGTGGTGTTCCTAATATGAATGTGCTGATTGCTGTGGGTGCTACTGCTGCATTTATTTATAGTTTGATTGGAACATTGTGGAATAACATGGATTATATTTTTTATGAAACTACTGCCACTATCATCACATTGGTTTTTTTGGGCGAATGGGTGGAGCATCGTTCTGTAGTTGTTACACAAAGAGAATTAAACAAATTATCAAAGCAACAAACTGTAATGGCAAATATGATTGCCTTTGATGATGAACATAAAGAAAATGTTTTCCCGGTAGAGGCTAGCCAGTTAAGAGTTGGAGATTTAATATTAATAAAAACAGGCGAACAGGTTCCTGTTGATTGTAAAATTTTATGGGGTGATGCACATGTGAATGAAGCATTGCTCACAGGCGAAAGCAAACCTGTTGCAAAGCATAAAAAGAACTTACTCACTGGCGGCAGTTTACTGACTGACGGCACCGTGAAAGCACAGGTAACTGCAGTTGGCAAAGACACAGTGCTCAGCAATATTGTAAATCTTGTAAAGCAGGCACAGGCAGAAAAACCACCCGTGCAGCAACTGGCTGATAAAATAAGTGCTGTGTTTGTTCCTGCTGTTATTGCAATTGCTGTTGTTGTTTTTTTGGTTAATCATTTTGTGTTTAATGTTTCCGGTACCAGTTCATTGATGAGAAGCATTGCAGTGTTGGTAATAAGCTGCCCATGTGCAATGGGACTGGCAACACCTGCAGCTATTGCTGTTGGCTTGGGAAGAGCAGCAAAGAATGGCATTCTGTTTCGTAATGCTAAAAGCCTGGAGTTGTTTAAGAATATTAAAACTGTTGTATTTGATAAAACAGGAACGCTTACAAAAGGCAATCTCGTCATCACAAAATTTGAAAGCTATATAGCCGAAGAAGAATTTAAAAACATTGTTTTTTCACTGGACAAATTTTCCAATCACCCCATTGCAAAGGCTATAACAGCAGCATGGCAAACAAAAAATGTTATTGCATGGAAAAAAATTGAAGAAATAAAAGGGCTTGGGATGAGGGCAGAGGATACCAATGGAAATATTTATACACTCGGTTCACATAAAATAGCAGCAGCATTTTCACAAGATGATTTACATGCAGCTTATCTTGTTAAAAACAATTCTTTGGCAGGATGGATTGATGTGGAAGATGAAATAAGGGAAGAAGCGAAAGGAGTGGTTGCTTATTTGCACACCAAAGGCATAAAAACAGTTTTGTTAAGCGGAGACAGTTTGCAAAGAACAAATGCCATTGCTTCTCAATTGAACATAGATGAGGTGTATGCAGAAAAATCACCGGAAGAAAAATTAAAAATAATCGAAGCGTTAAATAAAACAGCTCCAGTTGCTATGGTGGGTGATGGTATTAATGATGCGCCTGCGCTTGCAAAAGCTACTATTGGAATTTCTTTAAGCGATGCCACACAACTGGCTATGCAAACTGCACAGGTTGTTTTAATGAATAAGGGCATTCAGCATTTGCCATTGGCATTGGGATTGGGCAAGCATACTTTTTCTACAATAAAGGGAAATCTTTTTTGGGCATTTATCTACAATGTAGTTGCTATTCCGGTAGCTGCCATGGGCTTTTTGCAACCGGGCTTTGCTGCACTGGCAATGGGCTTCAGCGACGTAGTGTTGGCAATAAATTCTGTGTGGCTTAATTATAAGAAAGTGGTTTAATTTGGAGCAGAATTTATTCTCTTGACAATTCATCAGATTTTAAAACAACATTGGGGCTACGATTCTTTCCGCCCTTTACAGGAAGATATAATCGCATCTGTAATGGAAGGAAATGATACGCTGGCATTGTTGCCAACAGGCGGGGGTAAATCTATATGTTTCCAGGTGCCTGCGCTGGCGCAAGAAGGTATTTGCCTTGTAATAAGCCCGTTGATTGCACTGATGAAAGACCAGGTAGAAAATTTGAAGAAAAGAGGCGTCCCTGCACTGTCTGTTTATTCAGGAATGAGTTTTATTGAAACAAAAAAGACCCTGCAAAACGCCATTCACGGCAATTATAAATTTCTCTATGTCTCGCCGGAGCGGTTAGAGACAAAATTGTTTTTGGAATACCTGCCTGCAATGAACATTAATTTAATTGCAGTTGATGAAGCTCATTGTATTTCGCAATGGGGTTACGATTTCAGACCGCCGTATTTACGCATCGCCAACTTGAAGGAACATTTACCTGGTGTACCATTTTTGGCATTAACAGCATCGGCAACCAAAGCTGTGCAGGAAGATATCTGCGAAAAATTATTATTTGGCAAAAAACAAAAGTGTTTTCAGCTACCATTTGACAGGCCCAATCTTTCTTACAGTGTTTTTAATGTTCCTTCTAAGCAAAATAAGCTGCTGGAAATCTTAAACAATGTAAAAGGCACAGCAATTATATATTGTAAAAGCAGAAAACATACAAAAGACATTGCCGATTTACTAAAGCTTAATAAAATCAATGCAGACTTTTATAATGCAGGATTGAGTAATGATGAAAGAAACCGTAAACAGGAAGATTGGATAAAAAACAAAACACGGGTTATTGTATGCACCAATGCATTTGGGATGGGTATTGATAAACCTGATGTAAGAACAGTGGTGCATTATGATGTGCCTGATTGTTTGGAAAACTACTACCAGGAAGCAGGACGTGCCGGTCGTGACGGCAAAAGAGCCTATGCGGTGTTGCTTTACAATGACAGAGAGCTAAATGAACTTGAACAACAAACCGATATTCGCTTTCCGGAAAAGAACATAATTAAAAAGATCTATACTGATATAATGAACCATTTGCAAGTGCCGGCTGGCAGTGGTGAAGGAATAAGTTATGATTTTGACCTGGCAACATTTTCATCGGTTTTTAAAACTGATGTACTTACCTGCACATATGCAATAAAGGCCCTTGAGCAGGAATGTATATTTGTTTTCAACGATACTTTTTTTAAACCATCAACAGTTGTTTTTACCTGCGTAAAGGAGGAATTAAACGAACTTGAAAAGCATCAGCCTCTTTTTGATGATTTGATAAAAGCACTGCTTCGTTCTTATGAGGGTATTTTTGATTTTCCTGCCAATGTAAATGAAATGCATCTTGCCAAATTTTCCGGTTTAAGTAAAGAGGCAATCATTCAGCAGTTACAACAGCTCACACAATTGGGGATAATATCTTATGCTCCACAAAAAGAAAAGCCACAAATCACATTGCTGAAAAACAGGATGTATGCCGATAACTTTGTGATGCACCTGGAAGACTATATAAAAAGAAAAAAACTATTTGAAGAACGGGTTAAAGCCGTTTCTCAATATTTATTAAACCAATATGATTGCCGGAGCAAACAAATTGCCAGGTATTTTAATGCGCCAATTGAAAACAACTGTGGTATTTGTGATAATTGTATAAACAAGCAGGCAATCAGTATCAGCAAAGAAGAGTTTGAATTTATAGCCGAAATGATCTTAAAGGCTGCTGGTAATAATGGTGTTGCGGTGAAGGAACTTTTTCACAATCTAACCAAATCAAGAAAGGAGAAATTTTGGAATGTGTTGAATTATCTCCAATCAGAAGAAAAAATTGTACTAACCAAAGAAGGGAAACTGGTAAAAAAACTTAAGGGCAAATAATTGCATGCTCAAATTAACTCAGCAAAAGGAAGGGCTAAAATAAAAAAAGGGACCAAGATAGAAATCTAGTCCCGCTTTAAAATCCAATATCCTATGAAAAACCGATACGAAGATAGGGGGGAAATATATTGTAAGCAAGGATTTAATAGAATATTTTATAAGTTTTTTTGTCAATCTATGTGTTATTAGGACACATGGAACTTAAAAAATAAATTGATTTTCAATAACATAGATTAAATTAGATTGGCTTAAAAATTTTTTTTCATGCTACGAATTTCTAAGCTTATAAACCTTGTTTATTGAGGAATAAAATGCCTTTCTATATAAAAGAACAAACGATTGCAGGCGAAATTTTTGGGTTACTTAATTACTAAAAAGACAAATCAGCCGCAAGTGTTGAAAACAATTTCATTGATCTGAATTTCATTTTAGGTGTTTGAATCAATTCAATCTATTTTTACGCCCAGAAAAAATATTTAAGAAAAAGCTAAAGAACTAAATAAATGGTAGATGTTATTTTAGGCTTGCAGTGGGGAGATGAAGGGAAAGGAAAGATTGTGGATTATTTTGCACCCGGTTATGACGTGATTGCCCGTTTTCAGGGAGGCCCAAATGCCGGACATACTCTGTATGTAAATGGACAAAAAGTAGTACTTCACCAAATACCAAGTGGCATTTTTCATGGCGATAAAATAAACCTGATTGGCAATGGTGTGGTGCTGGACGCTGTTACTTTAAAAAAGGAATGTGAGAAAGTGGCAGCCATGGGAGTTGACTACAAAAAGAATTTATACATAAGCGAACGTACTCACCTGATTTTGCCAACACACAGGGCACTTGATAAAGCCAGCGAAATTGCAAAAGGCAATGATAAAATTGGCTCAACTTTAAAAGGAATTGGCCCGGCTTATATGGATAAAACTGGCCGCAATGGCTTGAGGGTTGGCGATTTGCTTGATAAAAGTTTTACTTCTCAATACATAAAACTTCGGTTAAAACACCAGCGTTTATTAGACAGTTACAATTTCCAGGAAGACATCAGCAATTGGGAAGACGAGTTTTTTGAAGCAATTGAAGAATTGAGAACATTTAAAATTGTAAACGGAGAGTATTTTATTAACGATAAAATACAGCAGGGCAAAAAAGTACTTGCAGAAGGTGCACAGGGTAGTATGCTTGATGTGGACTTTGGTACATTCCCGTTTGTTACCAGCAGTAATACTATTTCTGCAGGTGTTTGTACAGGCTTGGGTATTGCACCGCAAAAAATTAAAGAAGTGCTTGGCGTATCAAAAGCTTATTGCACCAGGGTGGGCAGTGGGCCTTTCCCTACCGAGCTGGACGATGAAATGGGTGAATTGCTGAGAAAAACCGGCAGTGAATTTGGCGCTACTACAGGAAGACCACGTCGCTGTGGGTGGATTGACCTGGTAGCCTTAAAAATGGCTTGTATGGTAAATGGTGTTACGCAAATTATAATGACGAAGACTGATATATTAGATGCTATTGAAGAGCTGAAGGTTTGTAATGCATATAAAATAAATGGAAATGAAACATGTGAGATACCTTTTCAAATGGCAAAAATGCACATAGAACCGGTGTATAAAAGCTTTCCTGGGTGGAATACAAACATTTCAGCAATTAATAATTATGATAACCTTCCTGCAAAAATGAAAGAATACGTAAAGTATATAAATGGCTTTTTAAATGTGCCCGTAAAGTATATTAGTAATGGCCCCGGAAGGGAGCAAATAGTTTTAGCAAAATAGCCGCTAAAAAAAACCGGGAAATTATTTGGCTAATTAAAAATCTCTAAGAAATTTTACAGCATAATTTTTTGATATGGCTGCAAAACCTGTTAAAGGAAAAAAGACAACACCGAAGGCTGATGCTGAACCTAAAAAAGCACCTGCAAAAGCATCTTCAAAACCTAAAAAAGATTTAGAAGAAGATGATGACGACGATTTTGAAGAAGATGAAAAGCCTGTAAAAAAAGGCAAAGTAACTTCGTCAAAAAAAAGTAAAGATGATGAGGAAGATGACGAAGATGTAGAAGTAGATGATGATTGGGAGAAAGCCGATGAGGAAGAAGAATGGGATCCTGATTTTGATGAATTTGATCTTCCAAAATCTAAAGGTAAAAAGGCAGGTGGCAAAAAGGCAAAAGACGATGATGAAGATGACTTTAAAATGGATGATGACTTTAAAGACCTCGGCTTTGATGATGGTGGTGGAGGCTTTGATGATGATGATGATGATTTTTAAAACAGCAACTCCGCTGGCAACAGCAGGGGAGAATATGTATAGTGAAAAATACTGCTGCCTTTTCTATAGATAATATTAATGAGTTCAAACAAAAAATGCTGAACTGGGCAAACCGGTTCAGCATTTTTTGTTTGCTTGATAACCATTATTACCAATTTGAAAATCCGGCTTTTGAATGTTTACTCGGTATTGGTTGCAAAAGAAGTGTTATTGCAAGTGCTGGGAATGCTTTTAATGAGTTAAAAAGGTTTAGTACTAAAACTAACAATTGGATCTTTGGGCATTTTGGATATGACTTGAAAAATGAGGTGGAGAAGCTAAGCTCCGAAAATTTTGATGGCATTGGTTTTCCGGATCTTCATTTTTTTGAACCCGAAATTGTACTACAGTTGAATAATACCGGGTTAGTTATTTACACAAATGCCAATGCGAAAAAAGTATTTGACGAGATTAATAATTATGAACCTGAAAAGGCAAGTGATGCAACCCCCGTTGTAATGCAGTCGAGACTTACAAAGGAGGAATACATTAGCCGGGTAGAACAACTTAGGGAGCATATTTTAAGAGGCGATTGTTATGAAATAAATTTTTGTCAGGAGTTTTATTCAAATGGAGTGATGATAAGCCCCTTAACAGTGTATCACAACCTGTCTTCAGTTTCTCCAAACCCCTTTTCTGCATTGTACAAATTGGATGATAAATATTGCATTTGCGCCAGCCCTGAACGATACCTGCAAAAAAGCGGTAACAAAATTATTTCTCAGCCAATGAAAGGCACTAGCAGCAGAAGTTTAACAAGCGTTGAGGCAGATTTACTCAATAAAAAATACCTAATCAACAGTGAAAAGGAAAAAAGTGAAAATGTAATGGTGGTTGATTTGGTAAGAAATGACTTGAGCAAAGTATGTGAAAAAGGCTCCGTAAAAGTAAGGGAGCTTTTTGGAGTATATAGCTTTCCGCAGGTGCATCAAATGATTAGTACAATAAGTGGTGATGTTGATGATAATATACACTGGGTGGACATAATAAGGGCAAGTTTTCCTATGGGCTCAATGACAGGCGCTCCCAAAAAAAGGGTGATGCAGTTGATTGAGCAGTATGAAAAAACAAAACGGGGGCTTTATTCCGGGGCTATTGGTTATGTAAAGCCCAATAAAGATTTCGATTTTAATGTTGTAATACGGAGTTTGCTTTACAACAGCAGCCAGCAGTATCTTTCTTACCAAGTGGGTAGTGCAGTTACTTTCAATAGCAATGCCAATGACGAATACAATGAATGCCTGCTTAAAGCAAAGGCTCTCTCACTGGTATTTTAACAGGTTTTTCTACAAATAAAAAAAGCAGTCATAGCCTGGATGAACCATTCTATAAACTGCCTACATCAAGGTCTTGGGTTTTATAACTCAGTAGGTAAAGGCAACTTATAATAACTCAATGCATATGCTTGAATTAAAAAAGATTTTCATGATAAATTGGGATCTAAAGCGGGCATTGCAAAGTTGGTAACTAGCAGCTCAAGATAAAATAGAAGTAGGAATAAATTTTAAGTAGGCGCTTTACTACCGGGTGTAGTTGTTTGTACTACATGCTTAATGATCACAAAAGATTGTTCTCAATAGCATAAAGAGTGAGATTGGCGTTACTCCTCATGTTCATTTTTGCCATTATTCTTGCCCTGTAAGTGCTTACCGTAGTTACGCTTAAAGAAAGACTATCAGCAATTTCCGATACTGCTTTGCCGGCGGCAATCATTTTGAATACATTAAACTCCCTGTCGCTAAGCAGTTCGTGTAATTTCTTTTCTGCACCACGGTCAAAATTATCAGCTATTTTTTCGGCAATCGACATGGTAATATACTTCTTTCCCTGTAGTACCCTTCTTACAGCATTTACCAGTTCATCGGGTGCCGTATCCTTACTTAAATACCCAGCGGCACCGGCTTTTAATACCCTTATTGCATATTGCTCTTCGGGATGAATACTTAGTATTAACACAGGTAATGCAGGCAAATTTTGTTTTACATATTGTAATACATCAAGCCCGCTTTTGCCGGGCATAGTGAGATCGGATATTACCATATCCCATTTTTCCTTTATTACCTTTTTTATCAGCTCTTCAGCATCTGCCACATCTTCAATATGGGCATCCGTAAATTCTTCAGCCAATATCTGGCGCAAGCCTTTGCGAACTACTGTGTGATCGTCTGCTATCAATATTCTTATCATAGTACAAATTAAACTTTATATCTGCTGTATATCATTTACCAGTGGAACGCTGACAGAAACGGTTGTTCCTTTTCCGGGTTCGCTTGTTATTTCATAAGTGCCACCCATTTCTTTAGTCCTTTCTTTCATGCCAAAAAGCCCGAGCGTTTTTTTGCTCTCAATATTCTTAAAAGAAAAGCCTTTGCCATCGTCTGTAATGGTAAGTATCAGCAGGTTGTTTTCAAATTTCAACGAAGAAACAATTTTTTTTGCATCTGCGTGCCTGGCCACGTTTGTTAGCGATTCCTGGTAAATACGGAATAAGCCTGTTTTAAGCCTTGCAGGTATTTCGTTATTGCCAACCTGGTTAATGAACTCAGTATCAATCCCAGATCTTTTTTCAAACTCATTGCTTTGCCATTCTAATGCTGCCATCAGGCCAAGATCATCCAGCATACTTGGACGAAGATCCATCGAAATCTTTCTTACCGATTTAATTGTGTCTTCAATCAATTCCATTGTGGCGTTAAATTTCTCCTTGATATCATTATCCTGGGAAAGTACTTTTTTATTAAGCCAGGATATATACATTTTTAAGCCGGTAAGCTGCTGCCCAAGTTCATCATGTATTTCTCTTGCCATGTTTGTACGTTCCTGTTCCCTTATATCTTGCAGGTGTGTTACCAGTTGCTTTATCTGCCGGTAAGAATTTTGCAACCTTTCTTCTGCTTTAATCAATTCTGTAATATCCTGCCCGGTTCCCTTAAGCCCGGCTACATTTCCATTTTCGTCAAGTATTACTTCCCCAATGCCAAGAATGTGCTTGATATTTCCCTTACCTGTGATAATACGGTGCTGGTAAGTGTACCCTTTTTTTGTTTCAATGGCCTGCTTTATTACTACATCAAGTTTTGGTAAATCTTGTGGGTGAAATTTTTTCCTGTATTCTTCATACAGTTTATCGGATGGCAATTCGTCAAACTCATAAATCCGGTAGAGTTCTTTAGACCAGAGAAGTTCATTAGTGGCCATCGTAAATTCCCAGCTTCCGATATGGGCAATCTTTTGCGCCATATTTAATATCTCCTCACTTTTCTTTAATTCTTCCTCTGTTCGCTTGCGATCTGTTATATCAACGAATGTTAACACCACTTGTTTCAACTGCTGGGCATCATCGAATTCGGGAAAGGCGTTCATGAGTACCCACATTCTTGCCTGTGTTGCAGGATTATCTATTCCTGCTGTGATATTGATAAGGGGTTTGCCTGTTCTTATTACATGTAGCGCCGGGTATTCTTCTGCTTTGGGTTTGCCATCTTCTTTTGTTACAGAATACCATTGTATTGCCGGAATTTTGCCTGCTGGAGCATTTTTCTCGGTAATATTAAGCAGGCGCATGGCTTCCTGGTTGTACAGTAATACGCTTGCATCAGGCCTGTGTACTATTACGCCTGCATGAATGTTCTCAATTAAATGGCGGTACCTTTCTTCGCTTTCTCTTAAAGCACTTTCAGCCTTTCTTTTAAATGTAACATCTTTAAAAAATACAGAAAGCCCGTCTGGTGAAGGATAAATATCGTTTTCGAACCAAACATTCAGCGGAGGGTAATAATTTTCAAGAAAAGTATGCTGCTGGTTTTTAAAGGAATTGCGGCAGGCATTATTAAACTCCTCACTGCTTATAGCGCCAAAGTCAGAAAAAATATTTTTACCCACCATCTGCTCCGGAACATGGCCTAAGAGTTCACCAGCTTTTTTATTTACGAATGTGAAAGTAAAATCATTGTTAAGTGCCAGAAACCCGTCAGTAATACGCTCCAGTATATTAGTGGTTTCCGAAGTTTTAATTTTTACCTGTTTGCCCAGTTCAAGATTAAATTGCTTTTGTGTGTCTTCCAGCTTTTTCCGTTCTGTAATATCCCGGTGTATACCAATGTATCCTGTTGTTTCCCTGTCTTTATTTTCAATTTTGCTTATTGATGCAAGCACATATATTTGAGAACCGTCTTTTTTTGTTACAAGGTATTCATCATTATATGATCCACTGGTATTCAATTCGGCCATACTTCTTTTTCTTTCATCGTCTGTTATATGTACTTTCATCAGGCTTCTTACCACATTGCCTATCGCCTCTGATGCCTTTATGCCATAAAGCGCTTCTGCATGCCGGTTCCAGGTTAATACAGTAAAATTTTTATCTGTTGTAAAAATGGCATCCGGTATTGTTTCAATCAGCGAAGCCTGGTAGCGTAATTGAACTGCTGTTTTTTCTTTCTTTCTAAAATCATAGTATATCAGCAATGAAAAGATGATAAGCACAATAAAAAAGAGAAATGAAAAATTCAGGAAGCGGTAGCTTGTTTTTTGGGCTGTGTTTTCAAGGTACTGGTTTGATCGGGCAATAACTCTATGATCTGCATTTTCCAGGGATTTTGTCAGTATCCTGAGGCTGTCGGTTATTCTTTTGCTTACCCCTGTTTTTATCATGCCAACAACTGCATATACACCAGCCGAATCAAAAAGGGCAACTGCAGCTTTTGAGTCGGCCACTCTTTCTTTTATTACTGCAACCAACTCCCGGATAGTTTTTTCCCTGTCAGGATTTTTTTGCAGCATTAATACAAGGGCACTTGTATCAGCTATCAAATCTTTCACCGCCTTCTGGTGGGGGATTCTGTTTTCCTCCTGTGAGGCAAATACATAGTCACGCTGTGCAGATGCCAGCGCCTGGGTGTGCTCGGTAATTTTTTCTGTAAGCAATAAAAAGCTGAGAGAATTATTTGTCTTTTGATTTTGCTCCTGTGTTTGCTTTACATTCCTGTAAGTTATTATTACAAAAAAACCAACAAACGAAAAGGCAACTAAGAAGAATGCCGTAATCAGCAGTTTTGGCGAAACCTGTTTCATTTGTTTATTTTATATAATTACTAACGCAATAAAGTTAAAAAATATATTAAGGCATTAGTATAGTTATTCAACAATACAATTTAATGGTCCTGCTTAATTATCTTAGCTAAAACAATTTTATATGCGAAAGCTAAAACTGGCTCTTGTTATCCTGGTTCTCCCTGCTCTGTCCTTTTCTCAAAAAATATATATACACTGCGGCAAGCTGGTTGATGTGATTAATACTAACGTTCTTTCTTCCAAAACAATTATAGTGGAAGGAAATAAAATTAGTGATATTAAAGATGGATATATAAAACCGGAAACAGGCGATAAACTCATTGATCTTTCTTCCAAAACAGTAATGCCGGGGCTTATGGATATGCATGTTCATATAGAAATAGAAACCAAAAAAGGGCCCAGCGCTGAAAAATATATAATGCAATCTCAGGATATAGCACTAAGAAGTGTGAACTATGCATACACAACGCTGATGGCAGGTTTTACCACAGTAAGGGATTTAGGCGGCACAGGTGTAAACATTTCTTTACGCAATGCAATAAACAATGGCACCACTATTGGCCCACGCATTTATTCAGCAGGTAAATCCATTGCCACTACAGGCGGGCATGGCGACCCAACCAACGGATTTAAAAAAGAACTCAGCGGCGACCCAGGGCCAATTGATGGTGTGGTAAATGGTGCTGATGAATGCCGCAAAGCAGTAAGACAACGATATAAAGATGGCGCCGACCTTATTAAAGTTACAGCTACAGGTGGTGTGCTTAGCCAGGCCAAAGATGGAAGCGGCGCCCAGTTTACAATGGAAGAATTAAAGGCAGTGGTGGAAACAGCAAAAGACTATGGCTTTAAAGTGGCAGCACATGCACATGGTGCTGAAGGAATGAAGAGGGCTATTGTTGCAGGTGTGAATTCAATAGAACATGGTACTTTTTTAGATGATGAGGCAATTGAATTGTTTAAAATGCATGGAACATATTTAGTATCCACAATTATTGCTGGTAAATCAACTGCCGACTCTGCAAAAATCCCGGGTTATTTTTCTGATATCGTTACACCCAAGGCATTGGCAACAGGACCCAAAATACAGGCAGCTTTTGGAAAGGCATATAAGGCTGGAGTAAAGATTGCGTTTGGTACAGATGCAGGCGTGTATCCTCATGGGAAAAATTATTTAGAATTTCAATACATGACCGAAGCAGGTATGCCTGCCATTGATGCAATAAAATCTGCCACGATTAATGCTGCTACATTGCTGGGTACAGAAAGCACAATGGGATCTATTGAAAAAAACAAACTTGCCGATATTATTGCTGTGGATGGCGATCCCTTAAAAGACATTAATGCAATGGGCAAGGTAGTGTTTGTGATGAAAGACGGTAAAATTTATAAACAATAATTAACTGAATAAAGTATCTCCGCTGCCTCTTGTTTGAATTTTACCTAAATGAGCGTATGCTTTAGCAGTTGCTTCTCTTCCTCGGGCAGTACGTTGTATAAATCCCTCTTGTATTAAAAATGGTTCATACACTTCTTCCAAAGTGCCTGGCTCTTCGCCAACTGCGGTGGCAATGGTGGTGATACCCACGGGGCCGCCTTTAAATTTATCGATGATAACGTTCAATATCCTGTTATCCATATCATCAAGTCCATGTTCATCTACATTCAGTGCCTTGAGTGAATGTTGTGTAATGCCTAAATCAATTTGTCCGTCATTTAATACCTGGGCAAAATCTCTCACCCTTCTCAATAGTCCATTGGCAATACGGGGTGTGCCACGGCTTCTTCTTGCAATTTCATCGGCAGCATCATTTTTAATTTTTGTACCGAGTATATTACTGCTGCGTAAAATAATTTTCTGTAGTGTGGCAGCATTGTAATATTCCAGTCTTGATTTAATACCAAACCTGCTGAGCAGCGGCGCTGTGAGCAAACCACTTCTTGTGGTGGCGCCAACTAAAGTAAACGGATTAAGGTTTATTTGTACACTTCTTGCATTGGGGCCGCTGTCAATCATAATATCAATACGGTAATCTTCCATTGCGGCATACAAATATTCCTCCACTACATTACTCAGGCGGTGTATCTCATCAATAAACAATACATCATTGGGTTCAAGATTGGTAAGCAGGCCTGCAAGGTCACCGGGCTTTTCAATTACGGGGCCGCTGGTTTCTTTTATGTTTACCCCTAACTCATTTGCTACTATCCTGCTCAAAGTTGTTTTGCCCAAACCCGGTGGGCCATGAAATAAAATATGGTCTAATGCTTCGCCACGTATTTTAGCAGCTTTTATAAAGATGCGGAGGTTTTCAATTATCTGTGGCTGACCAGAAAAATCATCCATTTCACCCGGGCGGATGTTATTTTCAAACTCTTTTTCTGCTGCAGATAGTGAAGCGGCTTCTTTATTTAAGTTGGGGTTTGGCATACTGTAAA
The DNA here is from genome assembly GCA_964494815.1 of uncultured Ferruginibacter sp. GTDB lineage: Bacteria > Bacteroidota > Bacteroidia > Chitinophagales > Chitinophagaceae > Ferruginibacter. The sequence continues at coordinate 26,387 of CAZBTD010000031.1, forward strand.
AATAGATAATAAAGCATTGTGCAGCTAAACAGGAAAAACAAAGTCCCCAACATTTAGTTGAGGACTTTCATATTTTTTATACTCAATAACTATTTTGCTTTCACATTTACAGCCACTCTTCTGTTCATTGCTTTTCCTTCCGCAGTGGCGTTATCGCCAATTGGATGCTCAGGCCCATATCCTTTGGCGCCGGTAAAAGCTGCAGCACTTACTCCTTGCTTTTTAAATTCTGCCAATACAGCATCGGCCCTTTTTTGGGATAAAGCCACATTTTTTGCAGTATCGCCGCTGTTATCAGTATAACCACCCACTTTAAACTGTGCTGTGGGGAAAGCTTTGCAAATAGCCGCAATATTTTTTATTTGTGCCAAAGAAGAAGAATCAATAACAGCGCCACCAGTTTTAAACTTTACATTGGTAAGTTCGTACCAATTGCCTTTTACAGTATCTATTGCTGTAGATTTATCGCTTAAAAATTTGAAGAGTTTATTTTCCGTACTGTTTTCACCCACTTCCAGTTTGCCTCCATTATTTGGCAAATCGATAGCTATCATTTTGCCAAGGTCATAAATAAAATCGCCGGTAGCAGCATCTACTTTACCCAAAACTGCAGAAGTAGTTTCTGCATGAGTTGCATGTGTTGTTTCAGCAGCGCCAGCAGAGTGCTTTTCTTCGTGGCCTTCGCCGTGGCTTCCGCCATGTGCAAAAGGTTTGCCACAGGTACTCCAAACGAGTGAGGCCAATAAAGCCAATGCAAGGATAATTAAAAGACGGGCAACGGCGCCAATTGAAGTGGAGCTATTTTCATGCTGATGTGAACTTGACATAATGTTAGTTTTTGTGTAGAGAGTTTTTTATTTGTGGCGCCAAAAATACTGTATAGATTTTAACACCAAAGTTTCCGGCAACAATTTTCTTTATCATCTTGCAGGATAATTTTTGATAATTGCCGCCAGGCTTGACATTTTAACTAATAATCACTTACTTTATGCTGCTACCTTTTACACCACCATTTAGCCATTAATCACAAGCCGGGCTGTGGGGGTATTCATGGGTTAGTAATTTTGTGTTGTTATGATGAAAAACCTTTCAAGATATTGGATGTGCCAACTGGGTGGATGGGGGGCCAACTTTGCCATATCAGTGTTTTTTTATCTCACCCTCTCTGTAAGAAAAATCGATCATTTTTTTCTGCTTATCAGCATTGGGGTTTTGTTGGGCATTCTTTTTTCTCACTTAATGAGGATGGTGATAAAGGAATATCGTTTTCTTGAAAGGCCGATACAGGCGCAAATTTCTTCTTTTGTACTCATAACTATTTTATTTGCCATTATATATGCCTGCACCGATGTGGCCATTACCCGTATGCTTGGGTTAAGCGATAATTCAGGGCCTAAGCTTTCATTGATAAATGAAATTACCCGGAATGCTATCAATAATTTTTTTCTATTGCTTATCTGGAACCTTATTTACTATACCTATCACTATGTGGAACGCAACAGGAAGCAACAGGTTGATACACTTAAGCTGCAATCGCTGGTAAAAGAGCTGGAACTTAAAACCATCAAATCGCATATCAATCCTCATTTTATCTTTAATGCACTCAATAGTATAAGAGCTTTGGTAGATGAAAACCCAACAAGGGCCAGAACAGCCATTACCGAACTCAGTAATATTTTACGCAGCAGTATGCAAGCGGAAAAATTAGAAACAGTGCCACTTGAAAAAGAACTGTGTATTGTAAAAGATTACCTGGCATTGGAAAAAATGCGTTTTGAAGAGCGGTTGAATATTGAAATGGATATTGATGAAGACACACTTAATCAACCGGTGCCGCCTATGATGCTGCAAACCTTGGTGGAAAATGCCATCAAGCATGGCATCAGTAAAAAAATTAATGGCGGCATGATACGGATTGTAAGTGATTATGTAGGTAATCACCATGAAATATTGGTGCAAAACTCAGGGCAGTTGAATGGCTACATAAATGCTGATGGTTTTGGAATAAAAAGCACACAAGACAGGCTGAACCTTTTATACCAGGGTAAAGCAAAATTTGACATTAAGAATTTAAACGCTGATATTGTAGAATCAAAGATTACAATGCCGGTGCACCACATTTAAATTAAAATAAGTATGCAAAGAGCTATTATTATTGACGACGAACGACTGGCAAGAAATGAATTGAAAAAATTGTTGCAGGATTTTCCACAGGTGGAAGTAATTGACGAAGCCGCCAACGCAGCGGAAGGCATTGAAAAAATTGATTTGCACAATCCGGATCTTATTTTTCTGGATATACAAATGCCCGGAAAAACCGGCTTTGATTTACTGCAAGACCTGGACAAAGCGCCGCATGTTATTTTTACCACTGCTTATGATGAATATGCATTAAAGGCATTTGAGGTAAATGCACTTGATTATTTAATGAAACCTATAGAGCCGGGCAGGCTTGCCGATGCCCTGCAAAAACTGCAGCAGGCTGAAGAGAAGGAAAGCGTACAAGTTGGCCTCAACAGGGGCACACTCACAGAAAATGACCAGGTGTTTGTAAAAGATGGCGAACGCTGCTGGTTTGTAAAATTATCGGAGGTAAGATTGTTTGAAAGTGTAGGCAATTATGCAAAAGTTTTTTTTGGAACCAACAAACCATTAATTTTGAAATCTCTTAATTCGTTGGAAGAAAGGCTTGATGAAAAAACTTTCTTTCGTGCCAACAGGAAGCATATTGTTAATATGCGGATGATTGAAAAGATAGAACCTTACTTTAACGGTGGTTTGTTGTTGGAGTTGCAGGGTGGTGAAAAGATAGAGGTAAGCAGAAGGCAGGCAGTGAAGTTTAAGGAGATGATGAGTTTATAAGTTGAATAATTTTTTTGAGGGTATATAAAAATAAAATGGCTGCCTTTCCAGGTGGCCGTTTTCTTTTTGGAGTTATCCCACGCAGAGACGCAGCAACGCTGAGGAAAACCGGATATATGTTTTGATTTTTAAAAACTCTTCTCTGCCCCTTAGCGTGCCACAGCCTTCCTTGCAATCGTGTGCGGATTTTTATAATAATTACTGCTGTAAAATGCTTTTGTTTGCAATCAGAAAACGATTTAACCATATGGCAGTACAACCATGGCGCAAAGGCACAGTTATCAAAATTGAGAATGAAACGGCAGATACAAAAAGATTCTGGATACAAGTGCCGGAGCTGGAAAGTTTTGATTTTGTGCCCGGCCAGTTCATCACTTTCGATTTACCAATACATGAAAAGCCCAACAAAAGATGGCGGAGTTATTCCATTGCCTCCTGGCCTGATGGTACTAATGTATTTGAACTGGTGATAGTGCTTGACAAAAATGGATTAGGTACTCCTTATCTTTTTAATGAAACTACTGTTGGCAGCGAATTAACCTTTCGTGGACCGCAGGGTGTGTTTACACTCAAACATCCAATTGAAAATGATATTGTGATGATTTGTACTGGCACTGGCATTGCGCCATTCCGAAGCATGGTCAATCACATGCAAATTCACAATACAGAAAGAAAAAACATTTACCTCGTATTTGGCTGCCGTACTAAAGACACATTGCTTTATTACAATGAATTAAAAGAACTGGAAACAAAAATGCCCGGCTTTAAATACATTCCCACTTTATCAAGAGAGCAATGGGAAGGCCGTAGTGGTTATGTACATCCCATCTATGAAGAAATATGTGCAGATAAAAGGCCCATCAATTTTTTTCTCTGCGGCTGGAAAGGAATGATTGATGAAGCCAAGACAAGAATTACTGCAATGGGTTATGACAGGAAGGCGATTCACCAGGAGATTTATGGGTAAATAAAATATGAAGGAATTAAGAAGTGAAGAAATTCCTTAACCGTTCAACGGGTTAAGCGATTTAGACATAACAAATACTCTGCTAATCTGCGGCCTTATCATTTTAAAGAAATTTTTTTGAGTAAAGTTTTTCCTTAACTTGTCAGCTATTACTTACTAACTGATTGCTGTATGGGTGCTGCTTCCATGATAGTGCTTATTCTTGCCGGGCTTGCTTTCGGCGGCATTGCCATTCTCGTCTCCAAAATATTTAACAAGGGCAGTAAAAACAAACAAAAGGGTGAGCCTTATGAATGCGGCGTGCCTACACAGGGCAAAACATGGATGCAACTCAATGTTGGTTATTATCTTTTCGCTTTAATTTTTTTAATTTTTGATGTGGAGCTGGTGTTCTTATATCCATGGGCAGTAGTAGCAAAAAAAGTGGGCTGGTTTGCTCTGGTAGAAGTAATAGTTTTTCTTTTCATATTGTTTATGGGGTTTTTATATGCACATAAAAAAGGTGCATTAAAATGGATGTAAACCCCCTCCGCCCCCTAAAGGGGGAACTTGGAAAAGTTTAATGTTTTAGAGTTAATACTGAGTAGTAAAAGTTGAATATTTATAAATGACTAACACTGCTGATAAAAAAGTAGGCGACATTTTTCCTGGTGAAGTGCATGATATGCCCGGTGGTGGTGTTATGCTTACCAAGCTGGATGACATCATCAACTGGGCAAGAAGCAATTCTTTGTGGCCATTAACTTTTGCTACCAGTTGTTGTGGTATTGAATACATGAGCACTGCAGCACCTAAATATGATTTCTCAAGATTTGGTTTTGAAGTAGCCCGTGCCTCTCCCCGCCAGGCGGATGTTATTATTATTGCAGGAACTATTGTAAACAAGATGGCACCTGTACTAAAAAGATTGTATGACCAGATGGCTGACCCAAAATATGTGATTGCAATGGGCGCTTGTGCTATCAGCGGCGGTCCGTTTTTCTATAATACTTATTCTGTTGTAAAAGGCGCAGACCATGTGATACCGGTGGATGTATATGTTGCCGGCTGCCCGCCAAGACCAGAGGCTCTGATACATGCGTTGCTGACATTGCAGGAGAAAATTAAAAATGGATACACAAGAGAACAAATAAAAAACCCTGCCTAATAGAAACTTTAAAAGTCTGATGACCAACGAAGAACTGAAAATAAAAATTACTGAATTGCTGCCTGCTGCTGCTTTTGAGGAAGGCGGCGAGTTTGTTACTGTAAATGTGGATGCTGCTAACTGGAAAACATTTTCACGCCAATTGCATTTTGATGAAGCATTGCATTTTGACTTTCTCAATTTTCTTACCTG
>CAZBTD010000032.1:0-10296 GCA_964494815.1 uncultured Ferruginibacter sp.
TCAACATCCTTAATGAAGAAGAAATCCTTGAGATGGTGGAAAGAATGCCTTTCGCAGCTACCCTTCTCATTATGGATTTGACCTATGCCCTCTACAAGAAGGATACAGCCGAACGAGTTCGCAGGGCTCAAGAAAATAATGGTACTACTCCCGTTGAAGATAAGGTTAAGGCAAATGGCTGATATCAAAAGAACAACCAAGAACACAGACTCTGACGAGATTCTTAAGAAATTTCTTAACGAGCATGATTGGGCAGATAATGAAGTTCAAAAGACATGGTTTGGAATGAAAGAGCTTATGTCTGAAACTTGGGAGCATGCTGCCTATACTACTGACCTTCCCGAGCTTATGCAAAAGGATAGCCACTACGTCTTTGTTTATGGAACTTTGAAGAAAGGTTTCCGTAACCATCGAATGATTCAGGATGAAGAATTCGTTGGCCCTGCTTCGACCTTAAACAACTACTCTATGGTTGTCACCAAAAATACTGCAGCCCCATTCCCTATCGTTTTTCCAGACGGTCGAGAGGGGAAGAAAGGTGCAATCTACGGAGAAGTGTATAAAGTTAGACCTAAAGTAATTAGAAACCTTGACTATCTTGAGAGTAATGGTACTATGTACAAGAGGTCCATTACTCCTGTATATATAGCTTTCAAAGATGGAAGTACAAAAAAGATTTACGCATTTATGTATAAAGGAAAGAAAGATTATTGGAGTTCAAGAGAGAAAAGCCTTAAGTTAGTTAAACCTTTTGTTTCGCATAAAATGTTTGACAAAGATGCAAACGGAAGGTATTTCTATTTTACAAAAGCTTTAGAAGCAGGAATTGAGAATAAGAGTTAAATAGTTTTAATGTCAAGATGTATTATTTGTGACTACCTAGAAGGTTTTGGGTCAGACCTTTATTCTATACCTAATGACCACAGAAAAGTAAGATTTAGGAGTAAGTTTAATGAATTTCAATGTGACACTTGTTACGATGAGTACACAAACCTAACTTATAATTATAATGTTGAATTACCAGAAGAAGGGGATGAGCTACCCGAAAACGAAGATAGTATCCTACAGGAACCCTTGTCCGAATACGAAATGTAGATCAAGTGATGCATTCCACATCTACAGCGATGGACATGGGTTTTGTTTTTCATGTAACCATTTTGAACCACAAGTAAGTCAAGAATATTTAAAATCTATTGATTTACATAAAGGTAAACATCTTCCTATCATCAATTTACAAATGCCTGAATTAAATACCACTGAGTCTAAATTTACATACCAATATGTTCCTCATCGTAAACTAACTACGGAAACATTAGCGTTCTATAACGTCTTAACTAAAGTAGACGAAACTGGAGCGCCTGTTTCCGTAGCTTTTCCTTATGGTGACTCATCTCTTAAAGTTAGGGGTTTTAACGATAAAAAGTTTCACTCTGTTGGAGATATGAAAAATGCAACCCTCTTCGGAAAAGACAGATTCTCAAAAGGAAGTGCCAAAGCCATTACCATCACCGAAGGTGAGTACGACGCACTTTCCGTATATCAAATGCTTGGGTCCACATATCCTGCTGTCTCAGTCCGCTCTGCAAGCTCTGCAGAAGCAGATTGCAATGCAGAATGGAAATACCTAAACTCTTTTGAAAAAATCTATCTGTGTTTTGATAATGATGGACCGGGTAAAACAGCTAAAGCTGCTGTAGCCCGGCTCTTTGATTTCAATAAGATTTACGATGTAGATTTAACTGAATTTAAAGATGCAAATGCTTATCTAGAAGCGGGTAAAGAAAAAGAATTTAAAAACATCTGGTGGAATGCTAAAAGATTTTTACCAGAAGGAATCATTTCTTCATTTAATGAATTTGATAATATCATTGATGAAGATAAAAATACTGAATCAGTCTCATTTCCTTTTCCAACTGTTCAAGAGTTAACTTATGGAATTAGACTTGGAGAAATTGTACTATTAACTGCTCTTGAAGGTATTGGAAAAACTGAAATCATCAGAGCAATTGAATATCATCTATTAAAAAATACAGAAGAAAATATTGGTATTATTCATTTAGAAGAAACTAAAGAACGCCAATTAAAAGGACTTGCTGGTTATGAACTCAATCAACCCGTCCATCTCCCAGATTCATCTGTTACAAAAGAAGATATTAAAGAAGCGCTTCATGGACTTATTAAAAGAGAAGATCGCCTACATATTTATACTCATTTTGGTTCAGACGACCCTTCTATTATTCTTGATATTATTAGATTTATGGTGGCCTCGTGTAATTGTAGGTATATTTTCTTTGATCATATCTCTATGGCAGTTTCTGGTCTTAGAGAAGATGATGAACGTAAAGCTCTAGATTATCTTTCAACTCGCCTTGCGATGATGGTAAAGGAATTAAACTTTGGCCTTATCCTCGTTTCGCATGTCAATGATCAAGGACAGACAAGAGGCTCACGCAATATATCTAAAATTGCGGACTGCTGGATACACCTTGAAAGAGATAAGCAAGCTCAATCGGAAGAACAAAGAAACACTACTTATCTTACATTTAATAAAAATAGATTTGGAGCAAGAACAGGTCCGGGTGGAGAACTTAATTTTAACTTATCCACTTTTACTGTAACAGAAAAAGACAGTAGAAATATTGATTTACCTCCTGTAACTGATGGGTGATTTATGTCCTTTAAAGCATACGCAGAAATTAATCTTCCAAAAGCTCATAGAGCGGGTCTTATTCCTTGGGATAATGGAGTTTATTTTAAAATTAAACCCGGAAAACATTATTCCGATAATCTTATTCATAGAGTTGCTGCTTCAGATTCTACTAGAGTAGTTTCTAATATTACAGGTACAATTTACTTTAAAAGTGATTGTATTGTATTAAAAGCTAGAGATAAATAATATGTCTTCTTTTGCTAATTTTATGAAGATGGTTAATCCTATTAATCATCCTCAATCAAAACTACATATACTAATTGAGTATCTTCCAAATGGAAAACCAAATTGGGATACTGTCCCTTTAGGTACTCCTGTAAAATATTATCTCACTAAGAAAGGAATTTATTCTACTCGTAAAACCAGTATTGAAATTAAAGCTACTTTAATTGATAAGATTAGAAAAGAAGACCCTGAAGGACCTTATGAATTTAAAGTAAAAATAAAGAACTTTGATGAAGTTCAAAGAATTTTGTTTCCTATTCATGGAAATAATTTTTACTCAGACCCATATACTGTAATTTTCTATGATGAAATAAAGTTGGATTTACCAAATGATTAAAGCCCAAATTATTTCTAATCTTTATAATCAAGTTAGAAAACTTATTCCTGAAGTAAATGAAATTTTTATCGGAGGTGGCTGTATAAGAGATTATTTTAATGGATGTTCTTCATTTAAAGATATTGACTTTTTCGTAGAAGCTAAAGATAGAACTGAAGCAGAATCAATTCTTGAAAAAGTAAGAACAGTTTTTGGTAAAGAAGAAAATTTAAGTAAAGAAGAGTTTGAACAGTACGAAAACTTTAGAAATATTATTAATGTTTCTGAATTTAAATTTAGATTTAATTCTCCTTTTCAATTAATCTTTATTAAAAGAATAAACAAAAATTTACCTTTTACAGAAGAAGTGTTTTCTACATTTGATTTTAATATTAATTGTAGTTATTATAATGATAAAGATGGTTTTAAAGAAACTAATGAATCAAAGACTGATCGTATTCAAATGAGTTTTACTATTAGAACTTGCCACAATAATGGTTTAGAACTACAAAAAATTGTAGCAAAATTTATTAGACTACAAGAAAGTAAATATAAAGATTATATTTTATACTATAATAAGGATTCATTTAAATAAAAATTTATGTGGGTAATTTGTGATATTGAGACTGAACAATTAGTAAACCCAAAGTATCTTTGGGTTGTAGTTGTAACAGAAGTAGAAACTGGAAAAGTTCATGTCTTCAGAAATCTTCACTCTTCTAAAGCCGATAAAGAAGCTTTTGAAGAAATATCTAAGAAGATTTCTTGTTGGATTGGTCATAATTTTATCGGATTTGATAAAGAAGTTATAGAGAAACATACTAATGTTAAGATAAATAATAATAACGTAATTGATACTTTAGTTGTTTCTAGACTTCTTTATCAAGGTATTGAAGGCGGTCATTCTTTAGAAGCTATTGGTAATCGCCTTGGCTTTCCTAAGACCTACTTCAAAGATTTCTCCAAATATTCTAAAGAAATGGAAGACTACTGTATCCAAGATACTTTAGTCACTTTAAAGTATTTTAATTCAATTAAAGATTATATATATTCTAAACAGTGGCGAGATGCTTTAAGATTAGAACACGATGTAGCATTTATCTGTAAGGAACTACATAATAATGGATTCCATTTTGATTATAAAAAAGCTACAGAATTATATAAAGAAATAAACGATAAAGTAGAAACTTTAACAGTAGACTTAATTAGGGACTTTAAACCTAGAACTACATTAATTAGAGAAATATATCCTAAAGCTACTAAACATGGGACTATTTCTAAAGTTGATTTTAGATGGACAGATGATTTAAGTTTATATACTGTAGGTCAACCATTTTCTTTAATAGAATACATTCCATTTAATCCGGGTTCACCCAAGCAAGTAGTAGAACGATTAAATGAATGTGGTTGGCAACCTTACGAAAAAACTAAAGGTTTTATTGAAGCTGAGAAGAATAATGAAGTAGAAAAATTAGAGCATTATTCCAAGTATGGCTGGAAGATTTCAGAGAATAATCTAGCCACCCTTCCTAAAGATGCTCCAGAATCGGCTAGGAAGCTCGTACAGTGGCTTACTTTAAACTCCCGTAGGAGTACCCTATCTACTTGGTTCAAAGCCTATAACGAGGCTTCTAAACGCATCCACGGTAACTTTAATCCTATTGGTGCTTGGACTCAACGTATGAGCCACAGTGATCCCAATATGGCTAATATTCCCGCTGGAGATAATCTTTATGCAAAAGAAATGAGGTCCCTTTGGTCCGTACCGGAGAATAAATATCTTATTGGTGTAGATGCTGATGGTATTCAGCTTAGAGTTCTAGCTCATTATATGAACGATAAGGACTTTACAGAAGCTCTTATCCGTGGTAAAAAAGAAGATGGAACTGATGCACACACTCTAAATATGAAAGCTCTTGGTCCTATTTGTCTTTCCAGAGATGATGCTAAGACATTCATCTTTGCTTGGCTACTAGGAGCAGGAATAGTTAAAGTATCTCAAATATTAAAATGTTCACCAATAGAAGCAAAAGAAGCAATTAATTCATTTATCTTAAGATACCCCGGTTTAAAATATTTAAAAGAAGTAGTAATACCTAAAGATACAAAGCGTGGTTACTTTGAAGGGTTCGATGGTCGATACGTAAAATGTGACTCTGAACATCTAATGCTTGCAGGCTACCTACAAAATGGTGAGTCTGTAATTATGAAACGAGCTAATGTCCTTTGGAGACAACAGCTAATTGATGAAGGAATTAACTTTAAGCAAGTTAATTTTGTTCATGATGAGTGGCAAACAGAAGTAGAAAAAGATTATGAACTAGCATTAAGAGTAGCTAAAATACAAGCAGATTCTATTCGTCAAGTTGCGGAAGACCTAAACCTTAGGTGTCCTTTTGAGGGTAGTATTCTAAACCAACATAAGCAAATAGCTATTGGCTATAACTGGAGCGAGACTCACTAATATGAAAATTTATGAAATTGTTTTTTCTTTCCTTGACCCTACTAAGGCAATGGGTACATTTACAGCAGAAACAGAAGAAGAGGCTGTGAATAAACTAAAGGAAAACATTGGACCACATGTCAAGGAATTAGAGGTTGAATCTGTAACTTACAGAGGTGAAACTGATGATCTTGAAATTAGTCCTGCTTCTTCTAACAAACAGCTTTTAAACTAATTTAAATAAAGGAATTATTAATTTATGGCTACTAAGTATATCCATCTTCATGGTAAAGTTAATTGGGTTAAGGCTTACCGACCTGATGAAAAGTACGATAATTACTCCGTCCAGATGTATCTTGACGAAGCTTCTCAACGTATCTTTAACGAATCTGGTCTTACTCTTTCCCCTAAGACTGATAAAGATGGGTTAAGATACTATACCTTTAGACGCCCTGAGACTAAACTTATTAAGAAAGAAGTTGTTGTCTTTGGTCCTCCTAAGGTTTATGATCAAAACAACAATGAATTTTCCCAGATCATTGGTAATGGTTCCACAGCTACCATTAAGGTTTCTGTGTACGACACTATGAAGGGTAAAGGTCATCGTTGGGAAGCTATTAGAGTGGAAGATTTAGTTGAGTACGTTCGACCCGAAGGTGCTACTACTAGTAATCCTACTACAGAAAATATTTCTGCAGCAGCTCCCATTCCCTTCTAATAGATAAATATCTAAGGGTTACAAGAATAGCGGTTAACCAAATCTTGTAACCCTTAGTTTTAAATTATGTCAAACTGGAATAAAAAATTCATAGGACTTGCTAATGAAATTGCTTCATGGTCTAAAGACCCCTCAGTTAAAGTGGGAGCAGTCATTACCCGTCCTAACAATACCATTGTATCTTTGGGCTATAATGGGTTTCCTAGGGGTGTTAATGATGATCCTAGTAGGTATAACGATAGAGAGACTAAACTAAAATATGTTTGTCATGCAGAAGCTAATGCAATTATTAATGGTAGAGAAGACCTTACCGGTTACACTATCTTTAGTTACCCTCTGCATCCTTGCTGTGACTGTGCTAAGCTTATTATCAATTCAGGTATTAAAAAAGTTGTCACTACTAAACCTGTAGGAATTAACAGATATAAAGAATCATTTGAAGCAGCTTCTAATATGTTTAAAGAAGCAAAAATAGAAGTAGAATATATTGACTAAAACCATTGACACTCTAGTAGAAGATATTTATGCCCTCTTCAATAACGATTTCAAATCCGATGAGTTACGCGCAAGCAGTTTCGGTAAACGACTTGCAGACACTATCCATCGCAGGATCAACGAACAACGTATACCCAAGTACGGGATTGAATCCCTCAGACTATCTATGGTCGGTACAGAATGTAAACGTAAGGTCTGGTACTTGGGTAATAGACCCGATAGAGCCGAGGCCCTTTCAAACAGCACGAAGATCAAGTTCTTATTCGGAGACATCCTCGAAGAACTCCTTCTCTTCTTGGCAGAAGAAGCTGGACACAGCGTTGAAGGTAGACAAACTCCCATCACAATTAACGGAGTAACTGGTCATAGAGACGCAATTATTGATGGTCGTTTGGTTGATGTCAAGTCCGCTAGTACTCTTTCATTCAAAAAGTTTGAAGCAAATGACCTTAGAGGAAAAGATTCGTTTGGTTATTTGGATCAGCTTGGGTCTTATCATTATGGCTCTAGAGGTGAAGAACTACTTAAAGATAAAGACGTAGCCTCCTTTCTTGTCATTGATAAGACTCTAGGGAATATTTGTCTTGACACATACCCTGTTCCTGACATAGACTATAATAAGAAGATTGAGGAACTAAAAGAAGTAGTTACTCAAAAAGAACCTCCCAGACAACACTACATGCCTGTTCCTGAAGGTAAATCTGGGAATATGAAACTAGGAACTGAATGTTCTTATTGTGCTTTTAAGCATGAATGTTGGCCTGAATTAAGAACTTTTCTTTATGCAGCTAAGCCAATATTCTTAACTAAAGTAGTAAAAGAACCTAGAGTTCCTGAAGTAGATAAGGATGGAAATCTTATTGAAAAAGAACTCATTGATAAAGATACCGAAGAATAAAGGAAAATGGGAACCTAAAGTATTAGATTTTCTTTTAAAAAATACTGATCTTTCTAAAGCTAAAATTACTTATGAGACAGAACGATTTGATTACACAGTTGAGAAAGTGTACGTTCCTGACTTCATAATTCATAGACCAAAGAAAGATAAGATTTATATTGAAGCAAAAGGTTATTGGGATACAGAAGATAGAGCAAAGATTAAACGAATAAAGGAAACATATCCTGATATTGATTTAAGAATGTTCTTTCAAGCAAACAATAAAATTCACCCTAAATCTAAAACAAGATATTCTGATGTATGTGAGAAGTTAAATATTCCATATTGCATTGGAAAAATTCCAGAAGATTGGTTTAAATAATAGTGACTACTCATTTAGTAATACCGGATCAACATGCACATTACCAGAATAACAATAACAGGGCTAACTGGCTCTCGTCTCTTATCAGAGATATTAAACCGGACGTGGTTATCAACATTGGGGATGGAGCAGATATGCCATCCCTCTCGGGATATGATAAAGGACATAAATCTTTTCAAGGACGAACTTACCGGGCGGACATCAATGCACATCTTGATTTCCAAGAGCGTGTCTGGGCTCCTTTGCGACGCTCTAAAAAGAAACTTCCCAGAAGTATCTACCTCATTGGAAACCATGAGCATAGAATATCCAGAGCTATAAATCTTTCTCCAGAACTTGAAGGAACTATCTCTCTTGATGATCTTAATTTAAAGGAATGGTATGATGAAGTCGTTGATTATGAGGGCACTACCCCCGGTGTTATTACTGTTGATGGTGTGCAGTATGCCCATTATTTCACTAGTGGAGTTATGGGTCGTCCTCTCATGGGAGAACACCCGGCAACTTCTTTACTTACCAAACGTTTTACCTCTAGTACTTGTGGTCATTCTCATCTCGCAGATTACTCTGTCCGTACTAATGGTCAGGGCCACAAGATCATGGCTACAGTGGCTGGCGTATACCAAGACTACGAAACTGATTGGGCTGGCGTAACTCAGAATCTCTGGTGGAGAGGTGTAGTTGTTAAGAGAAATGTGGAAAACGGTGTGTACGACCCTCAGTTCATTTCGCTTAAGACCATCAAAAGAGAGTATGGTGATGTTCGGTGATCCCGACTATACTCAAGAAATTGAAACCATTTTAGATAATTATTCTATTGAAGAGGTTCTAGAAAAACTAGAGATTGATTCTAAAGAAGTGTTAAGAATTTTAGCCTTTAATGGTTATGATATTTTACCTGTCTATGAAGAGATTATTAACGGTGGGTGATCGTAGTACTAGCTTTAGAGCTATTAGAAGAAAAAGAAACTTTGTTCATAAACAAATGATGGAAAAGATTAATCAATTCCATGAGAGAACAGAGAGAGACAGAAAGAATGAATACAAAAGAAAACATCTTTCTGTTAAAGAAATTGAAAACGAATTGTTAATGGACAAAGAACTTGACAACTAAAAATAAGAAGACTACAAAGAATATTGTTTTTCATACTAAATCAATTGAAATTAGTCATGAAAATCTAGAAGCAGCATTGCTTCAGTTTCTTCAATCTAATAGATTAATCCCTCTTGAGTGGGATGTTCTTGAGGTTGACTTTGGTATTCCTGTAAATGAAAAGGGTAACATTGCGATTGATATGGCTTATGTAATTCCAAAAGAAGAAGAGTCTCATTTAACTCTTGCAGTAGATAATACTAAATTAAGTTTATTTGATGTTTAAAACTGTATCTTCAATTATTATTGTTTGTTTATTTTTAAGTAGCTGTGCTGCAGTAGAAGTAACTAAATGTGCCCTTGGTCAAGTATGCCGATTTAATTAAATGAAAGCTGAATATATTAATCATATGGGAGATGATCTAACTGTAGTTAATGCAGCTAGAGTATCTTTTGATAAACAATCTGAATGGAATGAAAATGTTAATGAGAAGTTTGAACTCTCCAAATCCTTATCTGAACGCGACAGTCGCTTGCTTCATTATCTCGGAAGCCATAATCACTGGACTCCATTCAGTCATCCACAGATCACTCTTCGGGAAACCGTCCCTATTTTTGTATCCCGCCAACGCTTCAAGCACGTCGTGGGATTCAGCTATAATGAAGTCAGTCGAAGGTATGTAGATTCTGATCCTGAGTTTTATACTCCAAAGGTCTGGAGAGGTAGAGCTGAGAATAAAAAGCAAGGTAGTTCTGACGAAGAAATTAAAGTTCCTTGGTTACACGATAGATGGTTTGAGCATCATTTAGCTCTTTATAAAGATTTATTACATGATGGTGTTGCTCCTGAACAAGCCCGTATGGTATTACCTCAATCTATGTACACAAGTTATTACGTTACTGGTTCCCTTGCAGCTTGGGCCAGAGCTTATAACCTTCGTTCTTCTGAAGATGCCCAGAGTGAAATTAGAGAGCTTGCCTCTCAATGGAAAGATATCATTGAACCCCTTTACCCCGTATCATGGAAGGTTTTAACT
>CAZBTD010000032.1:10396-13774 GCA_964494815.1 uncultured Ferruginibacter sp.
TGCCTAAGAATCCAAATAGAGATTACAAAAAAGAAACAGCTTATGAAAATAGACCAGAGCAAGTCAAAAGACGTGTTGCTCGAAATCGAGCTAGACGAGCTGCTGAGAAAGCAGGAAAGGTACATAAAGGAGATGGAAAAGAAGTGGATCATCAAGGCTTCCACAGGAAAGGCTCCTTGGATAACGTCCCTACTAAAGTTGTCAGCAAAAAGACTAATCGCAGCCGTCAGCCCAAGAGAAGCTGATGCGGAATAGTATTTTTAGAAGTAAACTTTCAGAGGATATTTTTAACTATAAGTATCGTCACGATGGTTGTGAAACTTGGGAACAGCTTGCAGAAACTCTTGTAAAAGATGTAACTGATATTCCTAACCGTTCTTCAATTCTCTCTGACAATGATGTAAAAGACCTTATCAAAGCCATTGCAGAAATGAAGTTTATCCCCGGAGGTAGATATCTTTATTATGCTGGCAGACCCACTAAGTTCTTCAACAACTGTTATCTACTCCGAGCTGAAGAAGACACAAGAGAAGATTGGGCATCTCTTGCATGGAAAGCTGAATCATGTCTTAGTACCGGTGGAGGAATTGGAGCAGATTACTCAATCTATAGACCTCGTGGTTCGTTACTAAAGCGGACTGGAGGGGTTACCTCCGGCCCCATACCTAAAATCCAAATGATTAATGAACAGGGTAGGGGTATCATACAAGGTGCTTCTAGACGTTCAGCAATCTACGCTTCTCTTAATTGGAAGCATGGAGACATTTACGAGTTTCTTAACAGTAAAAATTGGCATGAAATGAAAGTCCCCGGTACAGATAAGACTGTAGCGGATTTAAAAAGAGCTGACTTCAACTGGCCAGCTCCATTAGATATGACTAATATTAGTGTTAACTATGACACTAAATGGTTACTTGATTATTATAAAACTAAAAAGTTAGATAACGTATTTCTTTATAATGTTAAACAAGCCTTACAAACCGGAGAACCGGGATTTAGTTTTAACTTCTTTGATAAAGAATCGGAAACACTACGAAATGCTTGTACAGAAGTTACGTCTTCAGATGATTCTGATGTGTGTAATCTCGGTTCTATCAATCTCTCTCGTATTGATAACATTTCTGAATTCGCTACAGTGGTGGGCCTCGGTATTAAATTTCTTATCTGCGGTACTCTTCGGGCTGAATTACCTTATCCTAAGGTCAATACTACCAGAGAAAAGAATAGAAGACTCGGATTGGGATTAATGGGAGTTCATGAGTGGCTCCTAAAGAGAGGATATAGGTATGAGGTCAACGATGAGTTTAAACAATGGCTCAGCGTTTACAAAGGAGAGTCCGATAGAGTCTCCCGTGAAAGTGCAGAAAAACTCAATATTAGTATTCCTGTCGCTAATCGAGCTATTGCCCCCACGGGAACAATTGGTATGCTTGCAGGAACTACAACAGGTATTGAACCGGTATATGCTGTTGCCTACAAAAGAAGATATCTTGTCGATGGACATAAATGGAAATACCAATACGCTGTGGACAGTACAGCCGAACAGCTCATCCATGAAGGTTTAAATCCAGACAGCATTGAAAGTGCAATTGATCTAGCAGAAGACTATGAAAGAAGAATCAGGTTTCAAGCAGATGTTCAAGACTATGTGGACATGGCTATTAGTTCTACAATTAATCTTCCTAGTTATGGCTCTAAACTTAACAACCCAGACACTGTGAAAGATTTTGCAAATATCCTTGCCTATTATGCTAATAGGCTTCGTGGGTTCACTGTTTATCCAGATGGATCAAGGGGTGGTCAACCACTTACCTCAGTCTCCTACAAAGAAGCAAGAGATAAGCTTGGAACAGAGTTTGAAGAACATGTTGAACAAAACGACATCTGTGATATTACCGGAAAAGGAGGTTCCTGTGGAGTATAAAAACGCTTCTCTTAATGGTGGTTATAGAGAATCAAGAGCTAATGAACCACATTGGACAGAAAAACATTATGGAGATGACCCTGTAGTTGAATCTGTTGTATCTCAATTTAGAGAAAGATCAAAGAAAGGTATGCGCAAATATGGTGTACCTATGAGTAGAGACGACTATGAACTTAGAGAATGGTTGGTTCATGCAAGAGAGGAAGCCATGGATTTAGTTAACTACCTTGAGGCTGGTATCCAAAAGATTGACAGAAAGTTAAAGAAGTAAATTAATATGTGGTTAGAAGTAAAAGCTTTTGATTTATTAAGTTTTTTAACAGATACTCAAGACTGGTCTAAAAGAACTTTTGGGCCTCCGAGAAAAGACTCTTGGAAGGGTGTTATAGCTCATATTGAAGAAGAATTAGATGAGATTCGAAAAGAACCTTATGATATTGAAGAATGGATGGATGTAGTTACTCTTGGTTTAGATGGAGCATATAGATCAGGAGCTACTCCAGAAATGATTTGTAATAAACTAATGTTTAAATTAGAAAAGAATAAGGCAAGGCAGTGGCCAGATTGGAGAACTGCTGAACCCGGTAAACCAATTAATCATATAAGGAACTAATAAAGAAAAACCCCGGAAGAGCAATCCTCCGGGGTTTCTTTTTGTAGTTTATTAGAGATTATTACTCTTTAAAGAGTTTCCTTAAAGCTCCATGAGCCCATGCAGGTTGGGCAGACCAGTGGACACCTTTGTACTTTCCAAAGGGACTATAGCCCCAAGTAGCTGGTGTATCTCTGGTATCTATATGGAGAGAAGTACCACCGGGATACAGACCAATACCTTTAGCTCCATGAGCAATAGCAGCTTCTAATAAGGCTGCTTTTTCTTCATCAGAGTAACCTTTTAGAGATATATCAACTGCACCACCCTCAAGGTGTTTAGAGTATCTAGCACCCCCAACAGCAGCATTTCTTTCCACATCTCTAAAGCCAGATTTAACCTCAATCTTATCTACAACACCATCATTGATAAGACCATCAAGCATCTTCTGAGCGCCTTTATTTAGGTTCTCAACATCAGCACTACCAGTCTTTAACTCGGTGTAGTTCATCACTTTATCGGTAGCAAATTTCTTTCCCTCGCTACCTGAGGGCTTAGTAAAATTTGGCGTAGTACCTCCAAAGCTTCTAATAGCTGTACCCTCATCGGAAGTAGATGCAGCATCCACAAGAGAGTTCCAAAGAGTAGTATTCTTCTTATCCTGAATTCTAATATTCCTTGCAAGGTTAGGAATCTCTTTACCCACATCATAACCATTGGCTTTAAGAATAGGACCAATCTGACTAATCATACTATTGACTTTTTCAACAGCATTAGAAACATTAGTATTCTTTCTTTCTTCAATAGCTCTAATAATAGAACCACCAACACCAACGGCATACTTACTGTTCTCAGCAATACC
>CAZBTD010000032.1:13874-15938 GCA_964494815.1 uncultured Ferruginibacter sp.
TCTGGAGGAAGAGCAGGATTAGAGAGTTCGTTAACTCTATCCTTTAAGAACCTATTCATACCTGCCGGAGTACTGCCACCGGGTGTCTTAGCAAAGGTATTAAGATCATCTGAGGGAGTAGACTTACCATTAGGTTGGTATTTACCACCAGTAAGATTATGAATAGAGATAGCATTAGAAACCTGATTCTGTAATTCACTATAGTCTTTAGGACTCTGAGTCATAACATTCTGAAGAACACTAGCCATACCCGGTTGTTTAGCAATAGCACTAACAGCAGCAATAGTAGGATAGTTCTCAAGAATTTTCTTTGCCTGATTATTCTGCATAGTCTCAATAGAGTTAGCAGTCTGCTTTAACAAACCATAGTCTTTATTTGTTAATGCCTGATCAATCAGATTAAATTTTTCCATAGCATTATCATTAAACTGCTTCTGCTTGCCGGGATCACTAAGAGCAGATGCAAGAGTATGTTTACTACCGGGAGCAAGAGGACTAGTCCAAATCTCATTTAGACCATTAAAATAACCTTGTTTCATCTGGAGAAACTCTGCTTTAATTTGAGCTTCTCTTTCAGGAGTAAGAGTCTTATTATCCTTGAGTTCAGTAAGTCTTTCCTGAAGCCAACCATTAATAGATTTACCATTAGCACTAGTACTATTCCAAAGTTTAGTATCAGTACTATTTAGAACTTCTGTAGCAGTAGTAAGAGCATCTTCACTAGAAGCAGCATTAACTGCTTTTCTTTGTTCTAGTCTAGCTTTCACAAGAGAAATATTCTGCTCTTCTTTCTTCTGAGGATACACTTCAGCAATAAGGTCACCCATAGAAGGAACTTTGCCCTTCTGGATAGCAGCAATAGTTTCAGGTCTGAGATAACCAGCATTAGACTTAGCAAAGTCTAGAGCAGCTTTCTGTAGAGCATCTGCCCCAGATTGAGCAGCATTCAGATCATGTTCAATAGCTTTACGAAGAGAGTTAGCAGGAGTAACACCAGTTACAGATTGAACCATAGCATCCACTTCATCTCTGAAGCCGGGATACTTAGCTCTAATAGCTCTGTTCATAGCCTCTAACTGAGTGTAGTAATAGGTGTCACCAATCCTACCCTGAGCATATGCAGCCTGAAGATTCATTACTCTATTTTTAAATGTCTCTTGCTGAGCCTGTGGAGGCTTATTAGCGTCCAAAGGAGAACCACCAGCAGGGGTAGTACCTGAAACTGCTGATGGCCCTGCAGCAGTGTCTACAGGCCCCGGACGATTCTTACCAATGTTAAGAGGAGTAAGAGGATTATCCGCAGCAGTATCTACGCCTTGGGCTCCAGTAATCTTGTCGTAACCATACCTGACATCCTCTTTAATCATATTGGTCATAACAGATTTAGCACCTTCAACACCATTCTTAATGGTACTGGCTAAGTCAGAGAACAATAAATCATACTTAGTACTGTTATTAAAGTCATATCTAGAAGCTTCTTTTACAGCTCCAGTATAGTTAGGATCATTAACAGGATTTAGACCAACATTAATATTAGGCATTTATTATCTTATCTCCCTGTGGGATTAGGGTTGTAGTTTTTGTAGACATCGGCAGCACCACTAGCCTTAGACGGAGGTGCTTTATCAATAAAGAATTCACGAGCAACCTTAGCTGCCTGAGACTGATTTGTTTCCCAAACCTTTTTAGTTATCTCAGCTCTTTCATTAGGTCTAAGATCAGACATATCTAACAAAGTATTTAACCTAGTCATATACACTTCGTAATTAGGTCTATCGTCATTAGCACCAGCAGCAAGAGCCATAGAATGCCACTTAGTAGCTTCTTTTTGAACTTCCTTTAGAAGATTTTCTCTAGTCTTACCCCAATTTTTCATTAGTTCAACATCACTAATAGCTCTGGGTTGACCACCAGTAAAGGCTGCAAGTACAGCTTCTGTAGGAGAAATATCTCCAAGATAAGTACCATTCTTGTTAATTAACTTACCAGTATTCAAAGCAAGAAAAGTCTTTACAGCATTATCAACTGAAGAGATATTTCTTGCAATATCAATAAAGTCATTAA
>CAZBTD010000032.1:16038-26205 GCA_964494815.1 uncultured Ferruginibacter sp.
CATATTGATATTATATCTTAATCCAGCTTCTCTAATATCTTTATAGAAGTCATAGAAACCACCAAGAGTAGTTCCTGCAACACCAATAGGAAGACCATAAAGAGCAGACTGCACGGCTATGTTTCTAGCTCTATCTTCTAAGGGGATACTCTTTCTAAGCATCATCTCAGTAATACGAATAGGGTAGGTAATAAACTGAGCAGGAACAGACAATGCACCAGTCTGCCAAGAAGCCATAGAGGCTCTAGTCATATTAGCGTTCATGTCATCTGATCTGGCTAAGATTTTATTTCTTACTTGATCTGTGATCTTAGCTTCTGGATTAGCCATACGCCATTCAAGAAAGGCAGTATTCCAACCGGCTAATCTAGTAGCTCTTTCACCCTCTCTAAAGAAGAACAGTCCTTTATCACGGAATGTACCAAAAGCTCCTTGGATAAACTTAGGATCAGCTAAGTCATCTCTCCAAGCATGTTCACCTTCAACGAACATACGTCCAGTCTTTTGCATTTCTTTAAAAGACTCTTGGAACCAAGCAGACTTAAACTGCCCACCAGAAATCTTCTCAGCAATAGAACCAAGCTCAGCAAGAACTTTAGGGTTGCTATTAATCATAGCATATCTCATAAGAGGACTTGTAGCTGAACCAATAAGACCTTTAGTGCCACCTAAGCCAACAGCAAAAGACATAGTATTTAAGTTCTGCCAAAGCTGAAGGGGGTTAAACATACCAATAGTTGTATGGAAGGCAAAACCCTTCATAGCTCTAATTGGATCAAGCTCTGAGGAGAGAAGCCTATCTGATACAACATCAGAAGCTCTTTGCCCGAGTTTATCATAAGTTAAATCAACAAGCTTTTGCTTGATAGAACCCATAGCAGTCTGCACAGGAGACTCATTACCAATGAGTTCCATGATTGCTCTACGAGAGTTCTTGGCAGCAGCCATCTCGCTGATGTTATCTATAGTGGTTCTTTTCCACTGAGGCTGAAAGACATGGTACATAGAGTTATTAAGAAGATCAGCCTTAGACTGAGTCTCAATAAGATGTCCAAACTGTTCAACCCAAGATTCAACTGCCTGAGATTTATAATCAGCCATGAATCTATTACGCATAATGTTAGCCATAGCATTATTAATAGTAATCCAAGGGTCTAACATTTTAGCAGACTCTAACTGGAAAGTAGGATTGTGGTCAGTACCCTTTTCCTTTACAGTCCAAACGTCAGGGTCCTTTTGACCAATAAACTTCTTATCAACGTTTGCAATAGGATTATAAGGTGATCTAACCTGATCCTGAAGACCAGTAAATTTACCTTTAAGCATATCACCATGAGCATCCATTGAAGTTTCTTTATCAAAGAGATGAACAAATGGAGTATCTTTTGAGTACTCAGCAGGTATAACTTTACCATCTACAACTCTATCTTCAAACAAACTTTTGAATCTAGACTCTGAGAATGGAAGATTCTTAGCAAGAAAGTCTTTTAGCTTTTCAGGGGATTCATTCATAAGTATACGAGCTTCATCCATAGCCTTAGCATACTTCATAGCTTCAGGTTTGCTATTAAAAGCAAAGGTGGTTTTATCACCAACGAAGTCATGGTAAAGATTAGTTTCAATAACCTCTGTATGTGGCTTTCTCTGAGAAGCTATTTCTTTAGGAAGAAAGAACTCTTCTTCAGGTCTACGAGAAAAAGCTTTAGGATTATTTTGAGTATTTTTTCCGCCTTCTTTTTCTACCATATTTGAAACACGGTAGTTTTCTAAATCCTTTTTATTTATTTTTACAGAAACAAGATGACCATCAGGATATTCTTTTTTATACCATTCAGCTTTTTCTTTTGAATCAGTAAACCATCTACCAGAGGCATCTAAATTATTTTTATAATTGTCAGACTCTTTTATCCAATCTGCAACTTCTGTTTGATTATTAGTTTTATTTTCAAAACGATAAAGAGTGACATAATTAGAATCAGTATTTGTTTGACCTCTAGCTTCAATCTGGGGCTGCTTTACATAATACTTCTGGGCATACTGCTTATGGAATCCTTCCTGATAAGGAAGAACATTGTATCTAAGGTTCTTTGACTCTGTATCTTTAGATAAGATAAAATGAACATTCTCGTTAGTATACTTACCATCAAGGAACTTTCGGTCAGTATTAAACGGTTGATAAATTTTATATCCAGCGTCTTCTAGTTCTTTAACTAAGGCTCTACCTTCAGGAGTCTGAAGCTGAGACATACGATAGAAACCAGAATCACCGTTTGCTCTACCTCTGTGGATAAGAACACCAGCATTAAAAGCTCTATCTTCAAAAGGAAGAGACTTTACTTCTTTTGCAAGGAATACTGGAGTACCTTCTGCACCATCATAAAGCTTCATTTCTTTCATACCCATACGAGATAGCTCTTTATAGTGTTGAGCATTACGCATGATATAGTCAAGGTCAGCAATCTGTTTAGCAGAGAAGTAAGCAGAGACTTCCTTTTCCGTAGGATAAACACCATTCAGGTCTTTAAATTCTTTTTCAAACTGAGGAATAGTATTGTGGTATCTACCAAGAGTACCATCTTCAGGATTAACCCAAGACCTATTAGATTCAATTACTCTACCAACTCTATTGTACTCAGCCTTTGAAAGGGCTCCAATCTCTTTAGCAATTGGTTTAATAGCTTCAGTAAGAGCTGAACTACCAGAAACAGCAGCAATACGTTGTTCAATTTGATGTTGAGAAACTCTGTCATTAGCTGACCTAGCCCAACCAAAAAGCATATTAGGGATATTAACAGGAGCTTGATTATTGGTGTTGATAGTTAATGCAGCTCTAACACTTGGTAACGACTCATCAATATTTCTATTTACATGAAGATAAAAACCAGTGCCTTCCTGCTTAACAACCATATCTTCTGGATGAAGACCAAGATTTGATCTACCGAAGTAGTACGCCTGCATTTGAGAAACAAAAGGATTTCCATCCCTGTCTCCTAGTTTAGCAGTAACAGAACTAATATTATTATTAGGCATAGTAGGGTGGAGTTCAGGAGGAACATAAGAGATATCAATAACAGACTTATTAATGTGACTAAACTCTTCCTTCATTGCTTCGGCTGTTTCTTTTACACCTCTAGCAATAGCTTCTTCAGGTTTAGTAACATTACCTAGATTATTTAATCTATCGGTAAACTTGTTGATATTAGTCTCTAGTCTCTGAATTATATTCTGAGTTTGAACAGCAGAAAGATTAGACCCACTAGCTTCAATAGCTCTTGGATTAAACGAAGAAGGAAGTGACCTCTGGATATCTTCTGGAGTAAGAGGTTTAGAAATATTACCTTTTAGGATATCATCAACCTTTTTACTAGCATTGATTACAGCACTATCAGTAATATTACCCATCTTAGAAAGAGTATCAGCTATCGAGGTTGTTTCTGAAGCATTAGCTCTAAGAGCATCTTTTAATGCTTGTGTAGCTACTTCTTCAGTAGACCTAATAGCACCACCTTTAGAGATAGCAGAAGCAGTTTTATTTAGAATCTTTAAAGTAGAGCCAACAGGAATAACAGTTGCAACATCCACAACATTACCAACATTGTGAATAAATCTATCTGAAGAACCAAACGAAACTACTGCTTCAGCAAACTCCTGAGCAGTTCTAGTATTATACTCTTTAATTTTATTTAAAGCTTCTTGAAGTTTAACATGCATTTGATCCACAGGAAGTGAATACAGATAATCAATCTGTTGAGCCCAATTACTTCCCTGAAGAATCTCACTAGTATAATCACCTTTAACAGCATTATAAGTAGTATACCAATCATATCCCGGCATAAACCTATTCACTACATCGTGAACAGTTTCACTCCAAGACTGATTAGAAACTTCAGCTTTAATATTCTCTGCAGCAGTCTTAGCAGTCTCCTGCTTAGCAGCTAACTCTTGAGCAATATCCATTACCATATTAGTATGCTCAGGATTAGTTTTTAATCCTTCACTAACAGGGTTTGTACTAGGATCACCAAGAGAGGGAACCATATTGATATAAGCTCTAGCAAAAGCTTTTTCAAAAACAGTATTTGGATTGTTATCAGGTTTATGATTAATAACATCCTGAACAAGTTTCTGTTCTCTAGGGTCTTTAGGAAGACCTTTCTCAGTCATCTGTTTGACAACAGCAATCTTTGCGTCTATGTCCTTAGCATTTTCTTTTTCAACCATCTGCTGTCGTACAAGGTCTTCTCTACCTGTAGCCAATTGGTTTTCCATAACAGCAGCATCAGGTGCATCAGAACCAAAAGCAAACTGAACTTTGGCTATACGCTGAGCAGCAATAGCACCATTCTTCTGAGGGATAGCACTAGTTTGACCATCTAAAGAGAACGTAGGACCTACATTATATTCCTCTTTAGAAGTATTCTCTAAACTAAAAGTTCCTTCAGAAGCAGGTAAAAATTCAGGATTAGTACCACCAAAGGTCACTCCCATGTCTTCCGCTGCTGGAGAGTTAGGAGTTTTTTGTTGATTAGGATTGATTGCCATTAATCTCCACCACCTACTTGATAAATATCATACGAGTTATTCCAACTATTAGCTGTACTCGAAAAAGCTCCGCCTAATTTACCCCAACCATAATCAGCAAATTGACCAAACACAGGGGCAGCTTTACCTAAAGCACCAAATACATTTCTTATACCGTATGCTTTAGAATCTGCGGCGGATTTATCCATAAGAGCTTTACCTCTCATGGTATTTAAAGCAAACATCTCATTACCAAGCTGTCTATTTTGCTCAATACCTTGGATGTTAACACCTTCTTGGCCAGCAATTTGTCCTAAAGCTCCAGTGAGAGCTGAAGAATTACCAGCACCTTGATTATATGCAACTGCTGTAGCATTAGCTCCAGCCACTTGCGCTTGTCTAATCACATCTCTTCTTCTTCTAGTGGCATCAATGTTCATCTGCTGTTGTCTAACAGCATTCATGGCCATTTCTATCCAAGCAGTAGAAGAGCTACTACCTCCTTTACCACCAAATAAACCACCAAGAAGACCAACACCGGCTCCAACACCGGTCATGATTGAGGAAAAAGCAGCCATCTTATCTTAACTCTTTAATGTATGTTACTTCTTTTGGAACAAATCCATATTTTCTATAGATTTTGTCTACTGCTCCAGAATCGTCTGTAGAGGCCAAGGACTGCATCTGAATATAAGAGCTACCCACCATGCGGGACCAGTGCTGAAAGGCTTCCAGAAGCTCTATACCGGCTCTAGAACGCTTTCTATACTTGGGGTGCACCCACCACATTACTTCTGAGGCTACTTTTTCATTGGTGAACAGTGCCTCATTAAGATATCCAGCGATAATACCAATAGGTTTATCTTCATCAGAGAAAGCTAATATACATATTCTTTCTTCATTATTTAAAAGAAACGAAAAGATAATAGACTCCATCTTAGTCTCATCTTTAGGATAATTACTATAAGGAGATTCTTTAAGAAAAGAAAGAGACATCTTCTTTACTGTAGCAAAATCTTCTGTAGTAGCTAGTTTTAATTTCATTATTAAGGCATCCTATTGGCAGTTTCAAATCTAGCCCATCCAGAAATATCAAAGGGTTTACCTTCTTCTGAAATAAACTTTAGTTGAACTGCTTTACCATTACCTCTTAACTTGACTTTTCTAAATTCATATTGTCTATTCATTAGAGGATCAAATATTAGTTTCTGCCTAGATGTATGTCTTCCAGCATTAATAGAAGTAGCAAAGTCCCATATACCTTGGATAAAGAATTCACTATAATCTAAACTAGAGGCATACACATGGACATAGTTCTGTTGGAATTTCATACTAGCTTGACCATCTAATTTGTATCCAGTAATAAAATAAGAACTAAAGTTATTACCAGTACTATCAAAACTATAGAAATCCTTATAAGAAGTATCATATGTTTCAGCGAAAGTTATTCTATACTGAGAACCTTCTTGGTAAGCAACTACATACTTAAAAACTGCAGCAGTTAAAAAGGTAGATTGAACTCTATCAGATATCTTTTCCAACTGTTCATTTACAGAATAAGAACCATCTAGTTCTCTTTCATACTCATTAACAACACTAGTTCCATAAGTATACATAGCTTGAATACCTAGAACTTTTACTGCCTTATGAGGAAAACTCCAAGGATAGAAAGCTTTAGAAATAGAATTATAAGTTAATGCTCTGTCAAATTCATATTTATCGACATCTTCAACTATTGTTCTCTGACGATAGACCCATTGAACCTGTCTTGTAATTGTATTATAAGAACCTCTTACATACTTTTTATTTTCTGTAGGAATATCATTATAAAAAGTCTTAATAGTTCTCTCAGACAGTGAAACTACTTCTAGTGCATTAATAGCAGGATTAGTAATTGTAACAGTATAGATACCATCATTATTCCACCAAATAGGAGAACCATCCACGTCAACAAAGGAAGAAGCCGTGAGTGCAGGGATAGACGCAATCTTTCTAACGGAGAAATCGTTAGGGGAGAAACCAATACCTTGATTACCAGAGACGACCCACACGCCATTAGAAGCGAATACAAGAAGACTTGCACCCATAGGGAATAATTTAATAATTGTTCCACACTCAAGGATATCAATAGTTCCACCATCTGTAGCTAAAAGATCAAAAAGAAATTCATTAGTCGGATCATTCTGTTGATGACATCTACCAAAGAATTCTGGGAATTGTGCTATCTGAGAGAAGTAAAGTCTATTACCATAGTTTTGAGAACTAACTCCACTAAACCAAACCCTACCTGCATAGAAGCTAGTGGCAGCGGGACGATGGATATCTGAGCTTGTGTTTTCAACACCAGCCACAATAGAATTTCTATCAATATTCCAAGCACTAAAAGTATAGTGACCTTTAGGAGCTGGAGTACCACCACGATCATATCTCAAAGAAGTAGAGAAGTCCACTCTTTCATATGCATCTTTATAGACCCACCAGACATCAGCATTTGATGGGTATGAATCTACACCGCCCGTTGGTGCACCTTTAATAGGAAGAATATACGCACTACCTGAAATCCAACTAGAACCTACACCACTATGCCAAAGATTAATATAATTTACATTCTCTCTAGGATACCATCCCTGATTATACAAATTATATTTATGTTTATCACTTAACGTAGTAGGTCTAGTTTCATAGTTAACACCAGTTTCATCAATGACACCCTTAGTATCTCTAACTATTACATCAATTTTGTTTAATGTAAATCTGTCAGTATCTTTATTATACTCTACATAAAATGGGTCAGTATAAGGATGAGTAACAAATAAATAACCTTGACCACTAGTAAACTGGCAAGGTTCATTATTAACTAGATCAGATGTACTAGAAGCAAATACAGAAAAGTCGTAAGTAACGGGATAAGCCCCAGAAGATACAGCTTTAGATGTAGGGTTGACAGCACTATAAAAATAGAGATTACCACCAACTTGAAGAACAAAGAAATCCTTATCAGAGAGGCCAGAAGCATTCCTCCAGTAGTAGGAGTTAATAGCTTGAGTCCCTCTGTTAACAAGCAAGGTTTCATATTGTTTTTCAAAGTCAAGACCATTTCTTCTATAGATATTCCCTTTTGGATGGAAGATACAATTATCAGTATCTGTACAAGCATTCTGAGGGAAATTAAGAGAAGTTGCCTCGGTAATTAATCCATTAATAAAGCTGTTTTCAACAACATTATTAGGGGCTCTAGGCAAATTATTAACTCCTAAATTCAGGCTGCGTTAGCAGTTACTTCACTAAACTCTTTACCATTTTTCATAAAATAGTTTTCTACTGCTTTTCTAGCTTCTTCAAAAGAAGTAAAAGCACCACTCAACTCTTCTGGAGTAATACCCTTTTCATAACTACAGTTCCAGAAACCATAGGGATCGCTCTTCTTCACTCTTAGTTTATTCTTTCCAACTGAAAAAACTCTTTCATTAGAAAGGTCTTTATCACCAAACAGATCATCAATATCAAACATTAGTTTCTCCTACCATATCCTTTGTAGAAATCATAAGCAGTCTTTCCAAAAGGTACTGAGTGTTTACCACTCTGAATTTTAATTCTACCTCTCTTCTCTGCTGCTTCAGCTTTAGCATTAGTAACCTGTTTTAGATCAGCAAAGGCTTGAGCTTTAGCGGCATTAAATAAAAGGGGTTCATATCTTTTTTCATTAAATGGAATGAAATCATCCGACATAATAAAGTCAAAATCTTTCTTACCATAACAAAGAGTTTTATTAGATTGTAGAGTTGTATCTTGATTCTTATCGTAAGAATTAAACACTACAGTATTATTATCAAACGTTGTATAGAATGTTGGATGAACATCATTAGTTGCCAGTAGTTCAAAATTACCACCAGCAGTAGCTAAAGTATATTTAAATACATTAGAATTAGTCTGTCTGTATTTATTAATAACAGCAAGAAAGTCTTCTTTTACAAGATACTCAATTTCAGTTAACTGTTGGTAAGGTGCACTATCTGTATACTTATCGTACTTAATCCACTCAAGGCTAGAAATATTTGAAGGGATTCTCATAATAGTGGGTTTAGAAACATCACTAGAAGAGTCAAGATGAAAGAGTGTATACTCTTCAGGTAACTCAATATTAGCTACTAATTCCTCATAACAGTTCTTCAAGATAGTTGCTACCTGCATGGATTCAACAGTATCAGAGATAGAGTTTACCTCATCACTATCCATAGAAGATAGAATATCTTGAACATATTCAATTAGCGGCTTTGGCATTTAAATCTTCCCACACAGCGTTGTGTTTTTTAATTTCAATAACAGTTTTTGGAGTATCACTGTGACTCCAAGAAATAGGTTTAAATATTTTAGTACAAGAATCTTTAAGGGTCACTACGCTCATACTTGTCGTGACGCATGATGCTAGAGCCATCCCTAGCAAAATCATCATCAAGTTTTTTCCGTATTGCTTCAGCTTTGTTGACAAGGTCTACCTCTTCTTGTAATAGCTTAGAATATGCCAAAGCCTCACCTTGGTTAAGAAGTTGTTTTTCTCTTAACCAAGTGAGGAACATAACTAAGGCTTGAGTAGCTACTAAAGCTAGTTTAGCCCAAGTAAACATTGTTACGCAGTCGGTTCAGTAGGACCACTCTTGGCAACACCTACTCGGACGGCACCAAGGCCAAGAGCAGTTTCGAGAGCATAGACCCATTCAGGAACCGTATAACCAAGTGCCTGAACACCAGCCGTAATTGCTATAACTGCAGCAACGATATACGTCTTTTTACCATTCAGAAAGTCAAGGACTTTTTCCATTTTTATCTCCAATTAAGAGTTAGAGTGAACTAAAGCTTCCAAGAAGCGTTTAGCGTATGAAGCGACAATACCAGCTCTATCAAGACCATTAATAATTCGTCTAGCATTTAGGAAGTCTGGAGGATTTTTATGACAGTAATCACTGAGTTTCTTACCAGTAAACCAACCATCTCTCATACCTTGAAACATAATCTTAGATGCAATTTTTAAATCTAAAGCTAATTCAGGGTGTTTAACTAAATCTACACCAAGTTTAGTTCCAGCTAAAGCATAGTTTCTTAACCATGTTAACTGGACATAACCTCTACCATAGTAGGCATGACCAGTAGTCGGATCAACCTTGCCGTATCTTTTACCTTTACCTTTACCATACTCTTCAATTGGAGTCATTGTTCTGTCAGTCTCATGGTAGACTGTAGCAAAACAATAAGCTACTTCAGGAAGTGATAAAGTTTTATAATCTTTTTCCCAAGTATCTAATATACTAATTATACCATCTACCTGTGCTTGAGTAAAGCGACCATCAAACAAACTAGTCTTTATAGCCGAAAAGAACTGATTTCTATTAATAGTCATATTTAAATCTTTATAATAAAGTTAGTACTAACATTTCTTGGTCTAGTTTCAGAACCATGGTTACCTGTAACAGGATTAGAAGGACTAGCAAAGTTTAAGGAACCACCAGCAAAACCACCAACACCAGCAGCATATACCCAAACATCACTTGCGTTATGTTTATGGTCTTGTAACTGATGGTCTTGGAAAGAGCCAATATATCTATTGGTATCCACCCCTCTACTGAAGTCGTAACCTCTTAAGAATTCACC
>CAZBTD010000032.1:26305-30744 GCA_964494815.1 uncultured Ferruginibacter sp.
AGAAGAGCTAAAGCCAGAGCCGATAAGGTAACTTCTGTTACTGCTCCAGTACTGCCCGAGACATTACCCAGAACAGTGTTATTAGAAATAATTGGAAGTTTAGCAAATGTAACATTGTTATCTAAGATATTAGAAGTCTTAACTTCACCTGTCCCAATCTTAGCACTAGTAATAGCACTATTAAGAATTTTAATAGTAGTAACAGAATTATCTGCTAAAGCTCTAGTAGAAACAGCTCCAGTAGCAAAATCAGGTTCAGTAATAGAACCGGGTAGAATAGAACCGCTAGAAGACGCAAGAGCTAAATCCTCTAGGTCTTTTTTAGTAACAGGCTCAGTTAGAGAAGTGGGACTAGCAAGATTATAGATTCTCTTACTATTCATATCAATATCAGCTAAAATCTGATTAGGTGAAACACCATCTCTAGAAAGTAAAGTCTCTAGAAAACTGGCAATAGTAGCCATATTCTCATTAATAGCAGCTACTGCAGACTGGTCATCTTGTAAGTTAGAAATTGTTTTTAAAGTTACTTTTGCCACTATTTTTCTTTCTACAAAGTTAAAGTAGGAGGGATATCTCTACCCCTCCCACCTTTAGTTTAGTTACTTAGACCAGTAAACTCTGATCGACACCACACCGGCAGTAAAGGCAGCAGCGCCATACTTAGCCGAGATGTATGCCGGGAAACCCGGAGTTGAACCAATCTTAGCACCAGCACCCGTAGAGCCAAGGGTAAGCGTGGTAAGAGTACCAGCATTACCAATGGTTGCAAGAGCAAGGGCACTAACAAGACCCGTGGCAGAGATAGCCGTAGTACCATCGGACTTATACAGACCGACACTAAGGGTAGCTGAACCACCAGAAGTCGAGGAAGTTTTAGTTTCGATTTCTACCTTCTCGATAAACGCATCCTTAGGCAGGTAAGTCGTGTAGTCGAGAATGGTGTCAGTCGAAGCTAGCGTAGTCAGATCAAGATTAATCTCGAACATACGCAGAGGACCAGTGGAACGGTATTCACCAAGAATACCGACAGTAGCCTCTTCAGTGCCGTACTTAATGTACAGACCGTCGTTATTTAACCAACCCATAATTTAATCTCCTATAAATATATTACTAATTAGACCTGAGAGGCGTCAGAGAGAACCGTCACGAGATTCTCAGGACGGTACAGCTTATAGCCATAGCGGCAGGTCGTAACATACTCTTCACGCTGGAGGTCCTTGTTGTATTCCGAATCAACCTTCGGAGGCTGACGAATCGAACCAACGAACGGGAGAACATCAGGAGAAGCCGAGAAGAAATAGTTAGCCACACCATTCGTCACCGAACGAGAGTTAACCGTTTCAGACTTACCCGACGGAAGATTCTGCGAAACATACACGTCAAAGCCGTAGATGTTCGTGAGATACTTCATACCCGTGGACATACCATCCCTCACGATACCTTCCCATCGAGGGTTGTTCGTAAGGTTAACAAGGTTGGTAATGGTCGAAAGCTGATACTCAACAGAAGGATCAACAATAGCTACGAGGTTAGTCATAGGCACGTTAGCCTTCTGGAGGGAGTACTTAGCCTTAGCAAAGTCCTGAGGAACAAGCACGTTGTTCGTACCAGCAGCAACCCAACGGTGAGGGGCACCATTGATGTTGTTGAGGTTAGAGGCCGTCTGACCAGCAAAGCCAAGGTTCAGCACATCAACTTCCATAGCCTTCGAGATAGCTCTCGACTGCTTGGGCACGAACGAGCTAACAAGACGGCTCATATAGAACGAGTCCTGCTTCATCTTATTCGTAATGTACGTAGCCGAAGACTTGTACTTGTTGATGGTGAACGTGAAGTTACCGGTATCCATCGCGGTATAACGGACTGCCTGACCTTCGTCATAGTCAAGCACTTCAGCCTGACCGATAGACGGGATATTAAGGGTATCACCATCAGGGAAATCCGTGATTAGATCGACATACTTCGTAGCGAAGAGTTCGTCTAAAAGAACCTCTTTAATCTGCGAGGACCAGAGGTTAGAACGAATGAGATGTTCATTCGTACCAGTATTAAAACCAGACATTAATTGTCTCCATTAATTAAAATTTAAGTGTCAAAAAATCTTTCCCCAATTCTAATGGCATCCTGATGCATCTGGTTTTGAGTAGATGGCGACCAATACTCGGAAGGATTAGTTGCCTTTAACTTATCGTAATAAGATTTAGTTCTGTCTGTATTAGACGGACTAAAGCTATTCGTATTAGTTCTTTCATTACTAGAAGGAGGAACAAAGAGTCTATTAGCAGATTGGTTGTTAGCTGGCTTCTTAGAGTCAATACCAACGTCAATCAATTTCAGGAAAGCCTTAGGCTGATCCATGGCTAAGTTCTGTAAGAAACTTTCTCCAAGTCCCAATTCAGATGCCTTTTCTTTGAGGCGTGTAACATAGTCATTACCCCATTCGTTTTCGAGAGTTTCTCTAACTAGGGTAAGATTAGTATTCTGAACACGTTTTAATTCGGCTTCTGCAAGCTTTTCATTTACAAGCTTTTCAATATCCACCGTATTTTGTTTTTCTTCCGTCTTTGGAGGTGTCTGGTTGTTTAACCCCTGCTGATTCGGTTCAAGATTGTTCTGGCCATTAGCAGTCTTTTCAATAATCTGCTCGACAGTCAATCGAGTGTTCAGGTCTTTGCGGAGTTCTTCTGCTTCATTCTGCAAGCGCAGGATAAAAGCATCAGCCTCTGCTTTAGCTTTGGCAAGAGCTTCATTGTCTTTAAACTTCTTACCATCCCCAACAAGCTTATCATAGTAAGTTTCATTAGGGTCAATTACCGGAGTGGTCTTTCCGTTAGATTCAAATAGAGTGGTCATTCTATTCCTTTATTTGTTATTTAAAAATCCTAAGAGCTGAAGTAGTTCTTCATACACAGCAAGCTTTCCTAAGTTATAAGCTTGGTTGTGTGCCCAAACAGGACTTTCAAAATTATGTTCTTTTTTCATACTAGATACTAAAATAGAATCTCTTTCTTTAATAATATCTTGTAAGCGTTGTAGTACTATCGTACTATTTCTGACTGTTTTCTCCATCTCTTCCTTTTTTGTCTTGTCGGAAGAGGGGATATTTTTAAACCAGTCTACATGAAGATTAGCCATTAAGCACCTTCAGGCATAGGGGGCATAGCTTGTGGTGCTACCTGATCCTCAGGTTTCTCTCCAAACATATCTTTATCATAGTCGTCTGGAGCAAGTCCTGCAGGAGTCTGAGCCTCAATAGCTACTTGCTGCTGGAGAGCCTGAACATTACGCTGAGCATCAGCTTGTTCGGCAATCCTAATATATGGTGTAACAAGTTCATAATCGTTAATTTCAAGAAGTTCTTCAAACAGTTTAGCCATTTTGATAGAACTAAAATGCTGTGCCACAGTCTGATCTTGACCAATAGGTGAGCTAAAGAAATTAGTTAAGTTTTGAACAGTTTCTGCTTTTTCAGCAAAATGTCTGGCAGCAATAGGTTTTAATCTACCATTACCAGTAATATCATCAGGAGTTAATTCCTGAAATAATTCAGCTTTAAATTCATCATCAAGAATACGAATAGAGGCTTTAGTCATATTACGTTTAGCAAGCTCTAACATACCATTTAAGAGATTCTCAATGATCTGTTCCTCAAACTGAGAAATTTTATTAGTGAAGATTCTAGAAGCAGCATTCTCTAGTCTCTGAACTTCATAAGCAGTCTTTTCACCGGGGGTTCTAAAACCCATAGCCTCTTTAGGAGAGCCTGCCATTTCTTCCATTCTGGAAGCAAGCTGCTCAATCTCAGAGTTAGCTGTAAGAATCTGGAAAGGAGGGGATAGTAACTCTACGTCACCACCATCACCAACATAAACTCTTTCCATTGGACCCCATTCAAAGTCCTCAACATACCCTTTAATTTTAATAACAGGGAAAGTAAGAAGATCAAAAACGTCAGCTTTAAGATTTTCTACATGGTCAATTCTATATTGCATACCAACGAGATTATCTAAAGGACCCATAGCCCAAAGGTTATCCTGCCTAATTCTCCATCCAGCATGATAAATAGGAGGATGACCAAAGAAAGAAGGATTAGGACCCTTCCAAATAATCTTATGTCTATCTGCTACAACGATAACCTGATTACGAAGGAATTCATCCTTCTCTTCATCATAAATATCACCATAGAAAGTTAACAGTTCAACATAGTTAGATGTTAAGTAGTTTCTATAAGAAGTGAAACCATCAATACGGTAGAAGTCATTTTTAGACTTATCAGTATTAGAACCAATAGTAGAAGCATGGGTTCTAATATACTTCATATATTCCCAAAGCTTTTCATATTGTTCTCTAGTAGCATCAGTAGAGAATCTTTCTAAGACTTCTTTACATTCACCTTTAGTAATAAGTGATCTAATAATCTTAGGAGTAGAAACAAA
>CAZBTD010000033.1:0-30680 GCA_964494815.1 uncultured Ferruginibacter sp.
GACCAACCTAAAGAAACAGGGTATGCTTGCATTAACTTTTGCCAATAAAGAAGACTATGACAAAATACAGGAAGATGATACTATTGACATTGAAGGCCTTCAGGCATTTGCTCCTAATAAACCATTACAGCTTGTGCTGAACCATGCCGATGGCAGCAATGAAACCATACAGGTAAACCATACTTACAACGAACAGCAGATAGAGTGGTTTAAAGCTGGTGGTGCACTCAACATCATCCGCAGGCAATTTGCAAATTAATTTACCATATTAAAAAAGAAAAAGCGAAACTGTAATGGTTTCGCTTTTTTGTTGGTAATTAACGCAGGAAAAAATTAATGCACACCCGTACCATATTGAATGCCTGCCCTTGCAAAAAATGTTTTAAGCATTTGAAATTTATCATTACAGAAAATACCGTGTTCCACATGCTGTGAACTATACCTGACCTTGCGGCAGTCAAAATCAATTTCTATAAAAGCAAATGCCCTGCCCCGTGAATCTAAGAACAGTATGGCATTTTTGGGAGCATAGCAGTACAAAG
Organism: uncultured Ferruginibacter sp.; assembly: GCA_964494815.1. Classification (GTDB taxonomy): domain Bacteria; phylum Bacteroidota; class Bacteroidia; order Chitinophagales; family Chitinophagaceae; genus Ferruginibacter. The sequence continues at coordinate 543 of CAZBTD010000033.1, forward strand.
AAGTGTATTTAAAAGTATTCCCTTTTACGCCCACATTATACAACAGGTAAGTGAGTGAATCAACCTGTACGCCGCTGAGTACTTTTGTTTCAGTGAGTTTTGAAAGGCAAACTGTATCGTTGACAAAAGGCAAATAGTTGATAGTATCTTTAAAAGAAACCAGCATTGTTTTTTTTGCCTTGCTAAATGGATACTTTAACAACCGTTCCCGTAAAGGAATTGCTGAACGCACCGAGCAATTATATTTTGTTTGCTGTGCATATGTGGCTAGAGTAAAACATACGAGAACTACTATCGTTAAATATTTTATCATTTTGTTTTATGCGCTAAAATACACAACAACACAACACATATTGCTGCAGGAGAGGCTGAACTTTGTAACAACAGCTGTGTAATACTATCAGCAGCAGTTCTGGCTACACGAATAAAGCAAAGCAAAAGTTCTTAACTTCATCAACAAAACCAAGCTGTGTGCTATACAGAAAGACAATAAAAATTGCATATGGCAACGCAAAAACAAATTAAAGAATATATTGCCAGCCAGCCCGAACCAAAACGAAGCGATATGCAGGCACTGCACCAGCGCCTGCTTACCATATTACCAGGCGGCAAACTATGGTTCTTTGATGGCAAGGATGATAAAGGCAAAACAGTAGCGAATCCCAACATTGGCTATGGTCTGCAAACCATAAATTATACTGATGGGAGAACAAGAGAGTTTTATCAAATTGGCATCAGTGCAAACAGCACCGGTATTTCTGTTTATATCCTTGGTATTGATGATAAAACATACTTAGTCAAAACCTATGGAAAAACGATAGGCAAGGCAAGCATTACTGGCTATTGCATCAGGTTCAAAGCGCTAAAAGATATAAACATGGATGTACTTGAAGCAGCCATACGGTATGGGATTAAGTCGTAGCAGTAACTACATCGGTTGCCAAAAAAACATTCAACACAATACAACCAATCTTTCTTTTAATTGTATTTTCACTACAAATTTATTATTCAATGGGAATTTTTAGCCAGGTGGCAGAATACTTATACTTAAAGAAAAAAGATCCCAATGCACCCAAGTCTAAATGGGTAAAATATATGCACGGCATCAACCGTATTTCTATTTTTCTTTTCTTGATTGGATTGATAATACTGGCAGTAAAACTAATACGCAGGCATTAGTTGGCTTTGTTTACATTACCAGCGCCGCTTGTTTCTTTGCTCACAGCGGCTTCACCTTTGTAAAATATATTACCGGCGCCAGAAGCATGGGCATTTAGTTTTACACTGGCATATACATGCACATTGGCAGCGCCGCTTGCTTCAGCATCGGTGTTTTCACTCATCAATTCATCCGCATCAATACCTGCGCCACCGCTGGCGTGGGCGTTAAAATCTTTGGTGCGGCCGGTAACATCAATATTAGCAGCACCGCTTGATTCTGCTTCTATTTTTGGCGCATCCACATGAGCAGCTATTTTGGCAGCACCGGAAGCATGCAATTTTATTTTTTTATCATCTTTTAATTCATCCAGCACATTAATAGTAGCAGCACCAGTGCTTTCTATGTAGTCAAGGCTGGGCACAGTTATATAAGCTTTTAAATGGCCATCGCTAATGCTGACACCATTTTTTGTATGTATTTGCAGTGTGCGGTCTTCTACCCTCACCTTTACCATTTTCATCAGGTTATCGTCAGCATCTATTGTTACTGATACAGGGCTTCCTATATGCACTTCCACATCAAAACCACTGCCGGCAGAAATGCCTGTAAAATTTCCTACTGATTTTTTTTCAGACACAATATTTCCACTGCCCGATATATGGCGGCAGGCAGTAGCAGCGAATACAATAAAGGAAAGGATAACTAAATATTTCATGGCTAATTAATTTTTGTAAAGATTGAAAATAAAAAAATAATGAACAAGCCTTTTGCAAAAAAATCCGGTAAACAGCAGGCGCCGCCCGGTAAACGGGGTGCTGGCAATCATTAATTGAATAATCAGTAATCAATATTTACCTTCGCTGCCATGACGGAAAAAATTCTTATCCTCGACTTTGGTTCCCAATACACACAATTAATTGCACGGGCGGTAAGAGAAGCCAGTGTTTATTGCGAAATTGTTCCTTACAACAAAACGGTTGACTATACCCCCGAACTAAAAGGCATCATCCTGTCTGGTTCTCCCTTTTCGGTAAACCAGCCCGATGCTTTGATAGCAGATGTAAAAAGCATAGCAGAAAAACTGCCGGTGCTGGGCATTTGCTATGGTGCACAGCTTACCACCAAAGTGTTTGGCGGCAGGGTTGATAAAAGTGATAAAAGAGAATATGGAAGGGCAAAACTGGAAATAGTGCAACCCGATATTTTATTAGAAAATGTATCCGCATACTCACAAGTATGGATGAGCCACAGCGATACCATAAAAGAACTGCCAGAGGGTTTTAGCCTTTTAGGAAATACCGAAAGCATACCGGTGGCTGCATTTAAACGCAATAGTGGCTTGCCATTGTACGGCTTGCAGTTTCATCCCGAAGTATATCATTCCACCGAAGGAAAAATTATTATTAAAAACTTCCTTACACATATTTGCGGCTGCCATCAAGATTGGACACCGGCGCATTTTATAAGCGACACCGTGGAAGCCTTAAAAGAAAAGATAGGCGATAAAAGAGTGATAATGGCATTAAGCGGTGGTGTTGACAGCACCGTGGCGGCCACATTACTCCACCGGGCTATTGGCAAAAACCTCTTCGGTATTTTTGTAGATAATGGTGTGCTGCGTAAAAATGAGTTTGAAGAAGTATTAACTATCTACGATAAACTTGGCCTTAATGTAAAAGGTGTGGATGCTAAAGAACATTTCTACACACGGCTGGCTGGCAAATCGGATCCTGAAGAAAAACGCAAGGCCATTGGTAAAACTTTTATAGAAATTTTTGACCAGGAAGCACACCGTATTGAAAATATAGATTTTCTTGGGCAGGGCACTATTTATCCCGATGTAATTGAGTCCTTGTCTGTGCATGGCCCGTCGGCCACCATTAAGTCGCACCACAATGTAGGCGGCCTGCCAGATACCATGAAACTTTCTTTGGTAGAACCGCTCCGCCTTCTTTTTAAAGATGAAGTAAGAAGGGTTGGTTTAGAGCTTGGCATTCCGCATGAAATGCTTTTTCGCCATCCCTTTCCCGGCCCGGGCCTTGGCATAAGGATACTGGGAGAAATTACAGAGGAAAAGGTACGGTTATTGCAAGAAGCAGATGCCATCTATATTAATGGTTTGAAAAAATACAATTTGTATGCAACCGTTTGGCAGGCTGGTACTATCTTGTTGCCTGTAAAGAGCGTAGGTGTAATGGGTGATGAACGTACTTATGAATACACTGTTGCCCTGAGGGCTGTAACCTCAGTAGATGGTATGACAGCAGACTGGGCACACCTTCCTTATGATTTCTTAGCCAATATCTCCAATGAAATTATCAATAACGTTCGTGGCATCAACCGTGTGGTGTATGATATAAGCAGCAAGCCTCCAGCTACCATCGAGTGGGAATAAATTGTATTAGCCCCGAGAGGAGTCGAAGGGGTTTTATTGGTAGCAGGCCTGGCGGAATAGAAAACTGCGGTTAGAAAAAAAGCTGTTTTTGTTTATTTGGCGTCAGTATGACTTTTCTTATAAGCAATACATCAGCATAAACAGGGGGGATAAATTTTCAACACATGAAGAAAAAGCTATTATTTGTTTTAACTCTTTTCGCTGCATTATTTTCATCGCAAACTGCCGGAGCACAAGCAACCGATAGTTTGACAAAAATAAAAACTTACAGGGTGGGTATTTTTGCTCCGCTCTACCTCGATTCTGTTTTCAGTGCCGCAGGCAACTTTCGCTATACCCAGGGCATGCCAAAGTTTATTATTCCGGCGGTGGACTTTATCAATGGCATCCAGTTTGGTCTCGATTCTTTAAAACCAGGTAATGCAAATATTGAAGCACATATCTTTGATACAAAATCATACAACGAACCGCTTGCCACACTTATTAAAAATAATAAACTCGACAATCTTGATTTATTAGTAGGCCCGGTAAGAGATATGGAATATAAGCAACTGGCGGATGTTGCCCTTAGCAAAAACATCCCCTTTATTTCTGTTAACTACCCCAATGATGGCGGTATAACTGCCAATCCATTTGTGGTAATTTTAAACTCCACCTTAAAATCTCACTGTGAAGCCATCTATTCTTTTTTATTGCAGGATCATGGCACAGATAAAATTTTTCTCTGCCGCAAAAAAGGCCAGCAGGAAGACAGGGTCGCTTCATACTTCAAAACCATTAATGAACAGGATGGTAAGGCATTGCTGAATATTCAAACACTCAATTTCGACAGTACCATATCATCTGATGTGCTCAAGAAAAAACTAGACAGCAACCGTAATACCATTATCATAGGTGGCTCATTAGATGAAAGCTTTGCACTCCGCCTTGCGCATGCCTGCAACGATTTGGACGAGGAGTATCCACTCACATTAATTGGAATGCCCAATTGGGATGCTTTTAAAACACTTTCTAAAAAAGGAGAACTGGAAGATTTTCCGGTTTATTACACCACGCCCTATTTCAACAACAAAACAAATATATACAGCCGTATGCTTACTAATGCTTATAAAAAGAAATTAAAAGGCAATCCTTCTGACATGGCTTTTAAAGGTTTTGAATGTGCTCAATTATTTGTAAAGTTGCTGGTGAGCCACCCTGGTGATTTTATGAGCCATATCAACGATAAAAACTTTAACGTGTATTCCGAGTATAATTTTAGGCCAGTATATCTTAAAAAAGACAATACTGTGCCTGACTACTTTGAAAATAAGCACCTGAACTTTATCAAGATTTACAATGGCAATGTATCGAAGGCCTGGTAAATAAATTACACGTTTTTATATAAGCCGAACAAAACTGTTCGGCTTTTGTTTTTTCTGTTTTATGCCACACAAGAAGATTCACCTGCCTGTAAAAACTTGTATTGTATGCAACCGCTCTTTTACCTGGAGAAAAAAATGGCAGAAAGTGTGGGAAGAAGTAAAATACTGCAGTGATAAATGCAGGAATAAAAAAGTTAAAAATTGCAACACTAAAATTTCTTCGGCTTAACAGCGTAAATTTAAACATGAAAAAAACGGCAACCCTTTTCATCATTGCTTTTGCCTGCTTAGGTTTTGTTTATTTTACCACACCATCACTCAGCGTTGAACCGCAGTTTATCCCGCCTTCAACACAGCGAACCGGAGATAGCAGCAAAGGATATGAATACCTTACCACCGGCGATTATTTAAAAAGCGGCATCCCCTACTTGCTTTTTGTATTGGGCATTCCTAAAGACACGAATAATTTTTTACAACGCAGCGGAATAAATAAAACAGTGCCGTATGACTACACTGCTGTAAAAGCCCCAAATGGAGAAATGGTGGTGGCACCTAATTGCCTGCAATGCCATGCACAAGTATTTGATGGTAAACTGGTGATTGGCCTTGGTAATTCTTTTAGTGATTTTACCAAACAGGTTGGCAGCACCGCATTGATGGCAGAAAAATTTTTACAAAACTTAAAAGGCGATAATGCAAAAAAATATGAAGCAGCAAAAAATTTTATTACCGCAGTAAAGGCAACAGCACCTGGCCTTGTTACTTCTGTAAAAGGAGTAAACCTTGCCGACAGGCTGGCGGCTTTATTAGTTGCTCACAGGGATCCCGTTACACTGCAATGGATAGAAAAAAGTACAATGAACACTCATTATGATGCGATACCAACAGATGTACCTGCCTGGTGGATGCTGAAGAAAAAGAACGGTATGTTCTATAATGGTTTTGGCCGTGGCGATTTTGGAAGGTTTTTAATGGCCAGCAACCTGCTAACAGTAAGCGACACTACAGAAGCCGCAGAAGTTGACAGCCACTTTAATGATGTGCTTGCTTATATCAATTCTATTAAGCCTCCTAAATATCCAAAAGAGATAAATGACGCATTGGCGGCAAAAGGAGAAAAAATTTTTACTGCCAGTTGCGCTGGCTGCCATGGCACTTACGGCGAGGAAGAAAAGTATCCTAACCTGCTGATTCCCGAAAGCATTATTCAAACTGATTCCGCTTTATATACTTCCAACTACTCTAACCCACAGTTTGTAGAATGGTTTAACAAAAGCTGGTTTACAAAAGGTGATCATCCGGCACAATTAGTTCCATACCGTGGTTACATCGCTCCACCTTTAGATGGCGTATGGATTACTGCCCCTTACCTCCACAATGGATCTGTTCCTAATCTTGAAACGCTGCTCAACAGCCATAAACGGCCAAAATACTGGCAAAGAAGCTTCACCAATCCATCTTATAATTATGAAACTCCCGGCTGGAACTATGAGGAGAAAGATGCACCTGGCGGTAGTGAAGTTTATAACACTACTTTAAATGGCTTTGGCAACCATGGCCACACATTTGGCGACAGGCTTTCAAAAAAAGAAAGAAGAGCTGTGATTGAGTATTTGAAGACGTTGTGATTACTTTCACAAACATTTTATTTTCATTTGAACCTCACTTCCACCAAAGGATACAAAATTACCACTGCCTGGCTTTTGTCTAAAGGCCACCAGCCATTCTTATTTCAGCAGCAAACATGGCAACACATCATTGATGGCAAAAGTGGTTTGGTAAATGCTCCTACAGGTTGTGGTAAAACTTTTTCTGTTTTCATTGGTGCATTAATTGATTTCATCAACAACAATCAAAATAATTATCAAACAAAAAATAAAAATGGCCTGCAGTTGTTATGGATAACCCCATTGAGGGCATTGGCTAAAGATATTGGCAGGGCAATGGAAGAGGTAGTTGCTGATTTAAACATGCAATGGAAGGTTGGCATCCGCAATGGCGATACGCCAATAAGCGAAAGAGAAAAGCAGAAAAAGCAAATGCCCGAAGTACTAATTATCACACCAGAAAGTTTGCATTTGCTGCTGGCGCAAAAAAACAATGCAGATATTTTTAAAGCAGTAAAAATTATTGCTGTTGATGAATGGCATGAACTAATGGGAAGCAAAAGAGGTGTACAAACTGAACTTGCGATTAACAGGATTGTAAATGCCCAATATTCAATAACCAACATTCAATGTTCAATTTGGGGTATTTCTGCCACCATTGGAAATCTGGAGCAGGCAAAAGAAGTTTTGTTATCATCATTGAAAAAAGAAGGAGTAATTGTAAAGGCAGCTATTAAAAAGAACATAGAAGTAATCCCTGTTATCCCAGATGAAATTGAGAAGTATCCCTGGGCAGGGCATTTAGGAATCAAGCTAGTTCACCATGTGGTTGATATCATCAATCAAAACAATACAACACTTGTTTTTATCAACACTCGTGGCATGAGTGAAACGTGGTACCAGGCGCTGCTGACGTCAGCACCTGAATTATCGGGTGCCATTGCATTGCATCACGGCAGTATGGAGCAGGAATTAAGATTGTGGGTGGAAGACAGTTTGCATACAGGCAAATTAAAAGCTGTTGTTTGTACTGCCAGCCTTGATCTCGGTGTTGATTTTCGCCCTGTTGATACAGTGGTGCAGGTAGGTTCGCCAAAAGGGGTATCAAGATTTTTACAAAGGGCTGGCCGCAGTGGTCACCAGCCCGGCGAAACAAGCAGGATATTTTTTCTTCCTACACATTCATTAGAACTGGTGGAAGTGGCAGCGCTAAAAGCAGCAATGAATGAAAATTATATAGAAAGCAAAGAACCATTGCTGCTTTGCTTTGATGTGCTGATACAATACTTATGTACACTTGCTGTGGGTGATGGGTTTAATCCAGCTCTCATTTTTAAAGAAATAAAAAACACTTATTGTTTTGCAACCATCACAGAAAATGAATGGCAGCAAATACTGCTCTTTATTACACAGGGTGGCAAAGCATTGCAGCAATACGATGATTATAAAAAAGTGGAAGTGATTGATGGCTTGTATAAAATCACCAGCCGCAGAATAGCCATGCGTCATCGCCTGCATATTGGCACCATTGTAAGCGATGCCATGCTAAAGGTAAAATTTGTAAGCGGTGGCTTTATTGGTGTAATTGAAGAATGGTTTATATCAAGACTGGAAACCGGTGATGTATTTACACTGGCTGGAAGGAAACTGGAGTTTGTGATGCTGAAAGACATGACAGTGCTGGTAAAAAACTCCACTGCAAAAAAATCAATTGTACCAAGCTGGATGGGTGGAAGAATGTCGTTGACAGCAAATTTAGGATTAATGCTCAGGAAAATGATGAACCCGTTGCCATTGAAAAAAAGCAAAGCACCTGAAATAGTCGCAATAAAACCTTTGCTTGATTTGCAACAGCAGTTATCTGTTATTCCAAAAGAAAATGAATTGCTGATTGAACAAATTGAAACAAAAGATGGCTTTCATCTTTTTGTGTATCCATTTGAAGGAAGACTAGTGCATGAAGCAATGGCTGCTATTATTGCATACCGCATCAGTAAAATAACCCCAATTACTTTTTCTATTGCCATGAATGATTATGGCTTTGAATTACTAAGCGACCAGCCTGTTCCAGTTGATGATACGAATGCAAAAGATTTATTTACACTTGAAAATTTGCTTACCGATATTCAGAAAAGTGTGAACTCAACCGAAATGGCAAGAAGAAAATTCCGTGACATTGCTGTTATTGGCGGATTAATATTCCAGGGTATGCCAGGAGAACAGGTAAAAGCAAGGCACTTGCAAAGCAGCGCCAGTTTGCTGTTTAATGTATTTGCAGAATATGAACCCAACAATATTTTATTGCAGCAGGCTTACAGGGAAGTACTTGATCAGCAAATGGAAGAAGTACGCCTGCGTACTGCATTGCAGCGTATCCACAATGGCAAAATCATCATCACATTTCCTGAAAGGCCCACACCTTTCTGCTTCCCCATTCTTGTAGATGGATTAAACCGCAATAACCTTACTTCTGAAAAATTAGAAGACAGGATAAAAAAAATGCAGGCGCAATTGGAAAAATAATTTGCTACTTCACCAGGTGCTTTCTTTGCACCGTATATAGAATGATAAAAATGATTGGGATTATTAAAAAGAATTTGAGAAATGTTTGATAGAAAGCCGGCACAAAAATCGCAACACTTACAAATGGCAATATTTCACCAATAAGCCATATAAAATATCCTTGCTTTTTCAGCTTACGCATTTCAAGTGCTCCATACAAACATAGCCCTGTGGCTATTAATCCAATAATCAGGATTGGCACTTTATTATCCATCGATTGCATCATCAATTCCCTCATTTCAGGCCCTGCAAAATTTTTCACCCAGGCCGGCGCTTCCTTCATTTGATCTTGTGCTTTATCAAATTCCTTTAACGCCTCAGCATTACTCCTTGAAAATCCAGATATTGACTGGTATAAATCATAAGCACAGCCAATAAATGTAAGTATCGTCAAAACATTTAACCCAGTAGGGAGTTTTTTTTCTTCGCCTGGAAAATCCTGTAAGTCTGCCATATGTAATTATTTTTTGAAAAGTAGAAATAAAAAATGGATTATCAAAAATTGACAAAACTATTTTTTTGATTTGGCAAGTTATCTTCGCCGTTCATGCAGCAGATAGTACCACATATCATCAGGGAAAATTCATTTCTGCTCTCTTCATACAAATGTATTTTTTGGGAAGAGCAGAAAACACTTATTCTAAGCGACCTTCACTTTGGAAAGTCAGGCCACTTTCGTAAAAGCGGTATTGCTGTGCCACAAAATGTTTTTAAAGAAGATATACAACGGTTTGTTTCATTACTGCAGCATTTTAAGCCAGCTAATGTTATTGTTATCGGGGACATGTTTCACAGCCATGATAACAAGGAACATGACTTATTTGTAAAATGGCGAAAAGATTTTGAACATCTGCCTATAAAACTGGTAATGGGCAATCATGATATACTGGAAAAAGAATGGTACCATGAAGCAGGCATTGAATTGCTGGAAGGATGCTACAGTGTTGACGAAATTTGTTTTGTACATGATATTGAAGATGTAAAGCTGGATAAAAACTGTTTTTATTTCAGTGGTCATATTCATCCTGGCATCAGTATTCCAAGTGGTGCAAGGCAGTCTGTGCATTTGCCTTGCTTTTATTTTACCAATCAATATGCTGTACTGCCAGCCTTTGGAAAATTCACCGGCAACTTTACCATTAAACCAAAACGTGGCGAAACTGTTTTTGCCATTATGCCTGTTAACCATCAAAAAAAAGAGCAGGGCGGATTGATAAAAATATTTTGATTGGATAGACAACTCTACATAGCGTTTGATTCCATCTATGCACATCCTTTGCCAGAAGGCCATCGGTTTCCTATGCTGAAATATGAATTAATTCCTGAACAACTTCTGCATGAAGGCACCATCAAAAATGAAAACCTGTTTTCGCCACAGCCATGTACTGATGAAATTATTTTATGGACTCATGACAATGAGTATGTGGAGAAACTGCACAATCAAACTCTTTCAGAAAAAGAACAACGCCATATTGGGTTTCCGCAATCGCCACAACTAACACTAAGAGAGTTTATCATTACACAGGGAACAATTGACTGTTGTCATTATGCTCTGCAAAACGGAGTATCTTTAAATATTGCCGGCGGCACACATCATGCTTTTGCAAACAGGGGCGAAGGTTTTTGTTTATTAAATGATATGGCTGTTGCTTCCAATTATTTATTAAACAAAAATTTAGCCAGGCAAATTTTAATTATCGACCTTGATGTACACCAGGGAAACGGCACTGCCAAATTATTTGAAAACGAAAAACGAGTTTTCACTTTCAGCATGCACGGCGAACACAATTATCCTTTTCATAAAGAAAAAAGCGATTTGGATATTGCACTGAAAGATGAAACCGATGACAAAATATATTTGCCTTTGCTGCAACATAACTTAACCAAACTGATTGATGAAGTAAAACCGGACTTTGCGTTCTTTCTTTCTGGCGTTGATATTTTAGAAACAGATAAGTTTGGAAAATTAAAAGTTACCATAAATGGATGCAGGCAAAGAGACGAAATTGTTTTTACTACTTTACAAAAAAGCAAAATTCCCTGTGTAGCAGCAATGGGCGGCGGTTACAGTGCGGATGTAAGAATTATTGTGGAAGCTCATTGCAACACTTTCAGGTTGGCAAAGGATATTTACAGCCTGTAGATTATTTCCATTCATATTTATCCACCCATTCATAAAAAGCTTTCAGCTTATCCTGGTTCTCATTTATCCATTTTATATTTTCGGCATTGCCAGAAGTGATAGATGCAATATGAGCAAAAGTGTTCATCAAATCTTTTTCTTTCATTTCAATAAAAAAGGGTGCGTAAGTTTTCCAGTATATGCCTTTGCCTTCCTCCAAGCCCGTTGTTAAAGAACTTGTCATCATCTGCATATATAAACTCAGTTTGTCCACATCTGTTTTTGCTTTTACCGAATCTGTTAGTGATGATGCCGCTGTCAATCCCATCATCATATTTACCATGCTGAAATTATTTTCAGTGTCTTTTTTATCCAGGTCATCCATAGAGAGAGTGATGGTACTGCCCTTGTCAGTTTTTTGGGCAAATGTGCCAAACAATTCAAACACATACTCATACATTGCCTTGGCCCGCTTGCCTTCTGATTCTACTGCTAAGAAAGAAAGACCACCAATAACAGCCGCCACTTTATTTGACTTTTCCTGCAATAAAGATGTATAGTATAGAGAACTTGCATGATTAGGTTTATGCTTCATCGCTTCAAAAAAATTTGTCATTGCATCATCCCATTTTTTTTGCCTTGCATAAGTGAGGCCTTTATTAAAATACAATAAATAAAAGCCAGGAAAGTGCTTTATCCCTTCATCATATGCAATGCTGGCGCTGTCTGCATTTCCTTTATCATCGTAAGCGCTGCCAAGATTTACATAAGCTCCTTTTATAGAAGGATGGTCTTTGAAATGCGCCAGTAAAAATTTTGAAAGGGCAATGCTTTCGTCATACCTGCCAGCATACATACAGGAAGATGATTTTTCATAATTGGCCTCAAAGTCGTTGGGATCAAGCATTAGTGCTTTATCAAATTTGGCAATGGCAGATTCGTATTCTCCTTTATCATGCAGTGCCATACCTTCTTTTACCAATTTGGCTACAATTTCATTTTGCTGTGCATTACAAATGAGAGAAAAAAAAAGCAGGCAGATGATAAATACGAATGAGTTAAAGCTGTGCTTCATAGCGATGAGTTTATAAGGATGATACAAACTAAATGATATTGAAAAAATTACCTCCCTCTCCTCTTCATTTCCTTTTCAATCAATCCCAGTTCCCGTCCGGTTTGCCCTGCCACGCTGCTGTTTTCCTGTGCCCTTCTCATTAAATAAGGTATCACGTCTTTGATTGGCCCAAAAGGCAAATATTTGCTGACAGAGCAACCAGCCTTGGCTAGATTAAAAGTAATATTATCACTCATGCCGTACAATTGTGAAAAATGTACATGCGGATGATTGAGCGGCAAACCTTTTTGCTTTAGCAACTGTGTGGTAAGCAGGTTGCTATCCTCATTGTGTGAGGCAACAATCAATGCTATTTTATTGAGGTGCTCAACAGAGAACTCTACAGCTTCATTATAATCTTTATCGCAGGTTTTTTTGTCAGGCTGTATCGGCGAAGAATAGCCTAGCTCTGCGGCACGGTTGCGTTCCTTTTCCATGTATGCACCACGAACCAATTTGGCGCCGAGGATAAAATCCCTTTCTACGCTGGCCTCGTAAGAGTGTTTTAAAAACTGCAGTCTGTCGTGGCGATACAGCTGGATGGTGTTATAGATCACCACACGGTTTTTATTAAATGTATCCATCATCAGCATGGTTAGTGCATCCACCGGATCTTGTATCCATGTTTCTTCTGCATCCACCAATACGGCAATTTTTTTTGCAGCAGCAGCTTCACAAATGCGGAGCATACGCACTCTCACCCGGTGCCATTCTTCCTGCTCACTATCATTTAATTTTTCAATTGATTTTAAGTACCGTTTCATTAATGTTCCTTCTTCACTGTTCATCATGGCATCAACTTTTTCAAGCAGGGCAAATCTGCTAAAGCCGGTGACTTTGATACTCATAAAGGGAATATTTGCCTGGGTGGCAGCATAATTTATTACCCTTATAAATTCTTCTGTTGAATGATCAAAGCCATGTTCACCATCATCACCACCTTCTACACCATAATCTAAAATTACTTGTACATTATATTCTCCCAGGCGTTTTGCAACAGCAGCTGTTTCTTCAAGCGTTTCACCTCCAACAAACTGCTGAAAAATGGTATTACGAATAACAGGTTTGGTAAAAGGCAGGTTCCACTTAATAGCCCATGGTGTCACTTTTAAACCAAGATTGATCAGCCACGGTTTACCCATCGAGGAAAAAAGAAAATGTGCTTTTTTCAGCTCATTATCTTTTTTATATTCAAATGCGTACTCGGTATTGTCGAAAGAAATAAAAGCATCGTTACCCATAGAAAGAAATATGCTCAAATATAGGTAATCCATAAAACTGAAAAAACCAAACCTTTACACTTAAATAGCCTGGTGATTAAATGGCTGAAGAACCATCTCATTAATAACACCACTGCTGGGCTGCTGGCACAAAAACCAAATGGCTTTCGCAGCTTCTTCAGCCGTTACCATCTTTTCCCGCTGAACTTTTAAATCTATGCCATCCCAAAACGGAGAATCCGTACCACCAAGAAAAAGGTTGGTAATACGTATTTCCGTTCGCTTTAATTCTTCTCTTATGCTCTGCATCATACCAACCAAACCATACTTACTGGCGCTGTAAGCCGCAGCACCTGCCATCGGAACTTTACCTAGTACACCAGGGATGTTAATGACTAGCCCTTTTTTTGCCTCCTTCATAGCAGGTAAAAAAGCTTTTAGCAGTAAAAAAGGCACATACAAATTATAATTAAGAGACTTGAGAAATTCTGTTTCTGATAGCGTATCCATAGATTTTATTACACCAATTCCTGAGGCATTTATCAGCACATCTATCGAAGTTGCCTGTGCAAAGAACTTTTCTTTCAGTTCATATGCCTTTTCCGGCTGTGAAGCATCTAATGCAAATGTTTTTTCTAAAGGCAGATTGATTGATAACGCAAGAGCAGTAAGTTTCTCCGCATTTCTTCCTGCTAAAAACAAATTGGCACCACTGCCAGCAAGTAACCTGGCTGTGTGGCTGCCAATACCACCTGTAGCGCCTACTATTAAAATGTTTTTCCCTTTTACAATTTCCATTTTTAATTGTTTAATAAATAAACAATTGCATCCCCAATTTGTTTATTTGACCTTACATATGTCATCGGCCACCATCATATTCCCTCACCAGCTATTCAAAAATCATCCATCGCTAAAAAAAGAAATACCTGTTTTTGTCATTGAGGAGTGGCTTTTCTTTAATCAATATAATTTTCACAAACAAAAAATCATACTGCACAGGGCCAGTATGAAAAAGTATGCAGCTTATCTCATTTCAAAAAAATATACAGTTGACTACATTGAAGCAACTGACCAACGCAGCGATATAAGAAAACTTATTACACATCTTGCCAAACAAAAAATAACTAAACTGTATTTTGCTGAGGCAGCAGATAACTGGCTGCAAAATAGAATTGAGAATTGTTGCAAAAAGTATGACATAAAAACAGTTGTTTCTGCTACACCAAATTTTTTAAATACCATTGAAGAAATAAATCCATTCTTCGATAAAAGGAAAACTTATTTTCAAACAGCTTTTTATACAGAGCAGCGTAAGAAAAGAAAGATACTTGTAAACAGCAGGGATGAGCCAGTTGGCGGCAAATGGACATTTGACGCTGACAACAGGCTGCGATACCCCAAGACCAAAACGCCGCCTTACATTCAATTTGCCGATGAAGACAAATATGTTAAGGAGGCCAAAGAGTATGTTGGCAAAAACTTTTCAAACAACTATGGCAGAGCAGAACAATTCATTTATCCAACCGATTTTACAGGGGCAGAAAAATGGTTAGATGACTTTCTGGAAAATCGCTTTGCACATTTTGGTGAATATGAAGATGCCATTGTAAGCGGAGAACATTTTCTGCACCACTCGGTGCTTACGCCAATGCTCAACACAGGTTTGTTGTCACCACAACAAATTATTGATAAAGTTTTGCAGTACGCAGCTAAAAATAAAACACCATTGAATTCTTTGGAGGGTTTTATAAGGCAGATTATTGGCTGGCGTGAATTCATCCGCATCGTATATGAAAGGGAAGGCAGCAAGCAGAGGACAAAAAACTACTGGGGCTTTGAAAGAAAAATACCTGTAAGTTTTTGGAATGGCGCTACGGGCATTTTACCAGTAGATAATGTGATAAAGAAAGTTTTGAAGACAGGCTACAGCCATCACATAGAAAGATTGATGGTGATGGGAAATTTTATGCTACTATGTGAATTTGATCCGGATGAAGTTTACAAATGGTTTATGGAAATGTATGTGGATGCGTATGACTGGGTGATGGTTCCCAATGTATATGGAATGACTCAATTTGCCGACGGCGGTTTGATAACAACCAAGCCGTACATAAGCGGAAGCAATTATTTATTAAAAATGAGTGATTATAAAAAAGGACCTTGGTGTGAGGTATGGGATGGATTGTTTTGGCGTTTTATGCATGTGCACAGGAATTTCTTTTTAAAAAACCAAAGACTTGGTATGCTGGTGAAAACATTTGATAAAATGCCGGAAGAAAAAAGGAAGCATCACATAAACAATGCGGATAAATTTTTAAATAGTTTATGACAAGAAAAAAGCCCTGGAACCGGATCAACCTTCCTGTGTACAGCATTAGCAGCCAAGCGAATGATAAAGGCAACATGCATATTATTACTTATGCAACTGCAGTAAGCATGCAGCCAAAAAGATTTATATGTGGTATTTATCATGGCACACAAACATTGCAGAATGTGGAAGCTACGGGAGAATTTATTTTGCAATTGCTGGATAAAAAACAATACAGGCTGGCAGAATTACTTGGTAAAAAGTCAGGAAAAAATATTGACAAAATAAGCCGCCTGCAAAAAAGAAACGAACTGGCGGAATGGAACGGCTACCCCATTTTAAAAAACTGCCTGGCAGTAATGCTCATGAAAGTGGTGAACAGTTTTGAGGGCGGCGACCATAAGTGTTTTTTGTGTAATGTGCTGGCATATAAAAATCTGAATGATGGTGAGGTGCTCACACTGGATACTTTGAGAAACCAAAAGATAATAAGAATGTAATGATACTCACTGAAAAAGATATTGACCGAATAATAGAAATGGCCTGGGAAGACCGTACCACATTTGAAGCCATAGAAACACAGTTTGGCTTAAAGCAGCAGGATGTGATAAAACTAATGCGTAAAGAGATGAAAGCATCCAGTTTTAAACTGTGGAGAAAAAGAACAAAAGGCAGAAGCACTAAACATGCCGCCTTGAAAAGTGGCGATGTAAACAGGTTTAAGTGCAGCAGGCAAAAGGCTATTTCGCTAAACAAAATTTCAAAAAGGTAAACCGGATGCATTTTCCCACCGATTATAAATCCATATTGCAAAAAGTTGAACAGGTAAAGCCGTTGCAATATGCCTCCACAAGAAACTTTACAGACGGTGCAGTTACTTATTTATCCCCATATATTTCAAGAGGCGTAATAAGTTTATCACAGGTGGCTAAGCAGGCATTAAAAAAACACAACCCACATCAAATACAAAAATTTTTGCAGGAGCTTGCATGGAGGGAATACTGGCAAAGAGTTTGGCAGCATCTTGATGATAAAATTTTTACCGATATAAAGCAGCCGCAGTCAAATGTAATGCACCATTTAATGCCTGCAGCAATACAAAATGCCACTTCCGGTATCGAGGAGATAGACAAGCAAATACAATTAATGTACGCAACTGGTTACATGCACAATCATGTGAGAATGTATGTTAGCAGTATTACTTGTAATATTGCAAAAGCACATTGGCTCATTCCCTCTCAATGGATGTACTATCATTTACTTGATGGCGATTTAGCAAGCAATACATTAAGCTGGCAATGGATAGCTGGCACATTCTCATCAAAAAAATATTATTGCAACCAGGAAAATATCAACCGGTACACATACAGCAGGCAACAGGATACATTTTTGGATTGCTCTTATGAAAAACTAATAACCCAGCCTGTTCCTCTTTCTTTACTGGAAACAAACCTTTTTTCTGCAACAACCAATCTCCCACAAACTAACCCTCCATTCATTAAAAATGATTTGCCAGTGATTGTTTACAACAGTTACAATCTCGACCCCTTATGGCATAGAGATATTAGCGCTAACCGTGTTTTATTATTGGAACCTTCACATTTCAATAAATTCCCGGTAAGCAACAAGGTTTTAAATTTTATACTTGCATTATCTTGTAATATTGAAGGCTTACAAATATTTACAGGCGAATTTGAAATGCTGAAAAGATATTGCAGGGACAATCAGGTTATTTTTAAACTGCATCCTGCATTTACTCATTATGAAGGCAAAGCAGAAAAAAACAATGAACTGTTTCCGCAAGTGGAAGGCTATTTCACTTCTTTCTCTTCTTACTGGAAACGCTGTGAGAAATTTTTGAGTAGCCTTTAAACAAACTGTAACAGGCTATCTTTGCCAAAATTTTATTTATGGAGATGGAATCAAAAAAAGCAAGCGAAAGTTTTGTGATAATGAACGAACTGGTATTGCCCAATGACACCAATGTATTTGGCAACCTGATGGGTGGCCGGCTTATGTACTGGATGGATATTGCTGCGGCTATGGCTGCCACCAAACATTGCAATGCACCCTGCATGACGGCATCGGTTGATAATCTTTCTTTTAAAAATCCAATTAAACTGGGCAATGTGGTGCATATTGAAGCACAGGTAACACGGGCTTTCAATACATCAATGGAGATATATATAAAAGTATGGGGCGAAGACAGCCTTCATCAATACAGATACGAAAGCAATGAAGCTTATTTTACATTTGTTGCACTTGATCCTAACAATAAACCCCGGCCTGTGGCTCCAGTAGTGCCAGAAACCGAACTGGAAAAAAAATTATTTGAAGGCGCTTTAAGAAGAAGGCAAGTACGTTTGATATTGGGTGGCAAAATGAAACCGCAGGATGCAGAAGAGCTGAAAGCATTGTTTGTTTAAACCTTATTCCATTTTTTTAAGCGCCATCCAGCTAAGCCATGTAGTATAGGCAGGCCGCTGGTTATTGTTTTCATCCACCAAGCCGGTATCTTCCCATAGCGCAAATAAATCAATGTACTGTCCAAGGCTGCGGAGTGTATTGCTTCCTGCATCATAATCTTTGTGGCAAAACCAAATGATAAACTTTCCTTTTTTCTCGTTCACAAGATTGCACATCATTTGCAGGTAATCATTTTGCCATTGTGGCTTCCCTTGCTTATTAAGGGAAAAAGAAGATACAATTAAGTCTTCCGCTATAAATCCTGTTTCTGCAATGCAAAATGGTTTGGCTGCGTCAAGGTTTACATAACGGGTAAACAAATCAGCCGGAAACAAAGATGGATCAGTATTACCGGAGGCAGTGCTGCTTACATGAGTATAAGGGTATGCACTCAAAGCTATATAATCTGTATAAGACAGCAACTGCCGTGCAAACGACAGTGATTGCGGATTTTCAGTTACCATAAAACTTACCATCAAAGGCAATGAAGGGTAAGCTGCTTTAATGTTTGCAAATACCTGCTGCAAAAAATCTTTATACAAAACAAATCCTGACGCATCCCATTGTTCTAAATTGCTTTCCACACCATAATTAACAAAAGATGGTTGCAACTGCTGAATCAGGTATATAACATAGTTGCTGTATGCGGTTACCACTTTGTTGTCGTTTACAGGCAATGCTTCCCATTCATTTTTTTTGGAGGAACTGATGGCTATAGAAAATCTTGAGTATGGCGCTTTTTGATTTCTGCTGATTGCCAGCGCTGCAGAACTCAGCAGAATTTTCTTGCCGGTTGCGGTTTTTGTTTTTCTTGTATTAATATCTTCAATTAACGCTGCTGGCCAGCCACTGTTATTATAAGCCTCCTCATAAGGAATGCCTTCATCAAAATGATGTGATACGATATCACAATGATCATTAATAAACTGGTAAGATGTATTTAATTCATCAATGGTAAAATCAGCAGGCCATGGTGTTACACCCATATAAAAGCTACGGGCAGGTTCTGGTGCTTTGTTTTTGCTGCACTGCCATTGCAAACCGGCAAACAAAACAAATATTATCGTTACAAAATTGTGCTTCATTTTTTGCACAATAAAGTTGAGGTTTTAAAACAACTTGCAAAGCGCTTTGCAAATATTTAACAAGCTTTACTTAGGCAGTACATAAGTTGTTACATCTTCCCTTGAAATCGTTTTGCCTGATAAGATGATTAACCTTTCTACCACATTTCTCAACTCACGGATATTACCTGTCCAGTTATAATTAGTGAGCAAATCCATTGCATCTTTATCAATATTCTTTTTGGGCTGTCCATATTCAATCGCAATCCTGTCAAGATAAAATTCCACCAGGTCGGCCACATCTTCTCTCCTGTCATTTAATGATGGCACATGAATGATAATAACTCCCAGCCTGTGATACAAATCAAGACGGAAATTTTTCTCTTCCACTTCTTTAAGTAAGTCTTTGTTAGTAGCAGCCACCACCCTCACATCTACATTAATATCTTTATCAGCACCCACCCTTGTTATTTTTCCCTCTTGCAATGCTCTTAATACTTTTGCTTGTGCACCCAGGCTCATATCTCCAATTTCATCTAAAAATAAAGTGCCGCCATTTGCCTGTTCAAATTTTCCAATGCGCTGCTTTATTGCAGAAGTAAAAGAGCCTTTTTCATGTCCAAACAATTCACTTTCGATTAGTTCACCGGGTATGGCCGCACAGTTTACTTCCACAATAGGCCCTGCGTTGCGGTTGCTTTTTTCATGTATCCATCTTGCCACCAATTCTTTGCCAACGCCATTTTCACCAGTTATTAAAACCCTTGCATCAGTAGGTGCCACTTTTTCTATTGTTTCTTTTATTTTTTTTATCGCTGGCCCGTTGCCTACCATTTCCTGCACCCGGCTTACTTTTCTTTTCAGCACTTTGGTTTCAGTAACAAGTGTTTGTTTATCCATTGCATTACGCAATGTGATGAGCATTCTGTTAAGATCGGGTGGCTTACTGATGTAATCAAAAGCTCCTTTCTTCACAGCTTCTACTGCCGTTTCAATATTCCCGTGGCCGCTTATGACAATAATAGGCACATCGCTATTTATCTCCCTTGCTTTTTCTAAAAACTCAAGCCCGTCCATCTTTGGCATTTTGATATCGCAAAGCACCACATCATAAGTGGCAGAACTAAATTTTTTCAACCCTTCTTCGCCATCTGCTGCTTCATCTATTTTATATCCTTCATAACTCAGGATTTCACCAAGGGTTTTTCGGATTGCTTTTTCGTCGTCGATAATTAAAATACTCGCCATAGTTTTTTAACAATGTTTTTTATGGAGATGCTGCAATATTGCCTCATACCCGACAGCACCAAAAATAATGATTTATGCACTCCAAAAACTTATTACCTGTACTTAGCCTGTTTGTTATTTCCTGCCAGGCAAAAAATAACTTAGACACATCAGTAAAAAAACCACTATCAACAACTGCCAGCATAGTTTACAAGGATGTGGCTTCCATACCATTACCCGGCGACTACACCCGTATTGATTACGACAGCAATTCGTTTGCAACATGGCTGAGAAGTATTTCGTTAAAAAAAGACAAAACGGTTTACCTGTTTAATGGTTATAAAAAAGAAAATCAACTGGCACAATTTGCAGTGCTTGATATTTCAACTGGAGATAAAAACCTGCAGCAATGTGCAGATGCCGTTATGCGGTTAAGAGCAGACTATTTGTTTGCTTGTAAACAATTTGCGGCCATTTCATTTTCAGACAACGACAATAAACGCTATCAGTTTTCTAAGCCTTACACAAAAGAACACTTGCACAATTACCTGCAAATTGTGTTTGGAATGTGTGGCTCTGCATCATTATCCAAGCAACTTCGGCACATTGATATTGAGGATATACAACCCGGCGATGTTTTTATCCGTGGCGGTTTTCCGGGCCATGCAGAAATAGTAATGGATGTGGCAATAAATAAGACAGGAAAAAAGATTTTTTTACTGGCCCAGAGTTATATGCCGGCACAAGATATTCATGTATTGATAAACCCACTAAATAAAAATTTATCTCCCTGGTACGAAATTGACAATGATATTATCAGCCCGGAATATGTTTTTACAAAAGACGAATTAAAAACCTGGTAACAACCAAAAGAATTATGCTTGTGCCGAGTATGGCTTTTTCTCTTTTACTTTCATATCGGGCAGCAGGCAGGAAATAAAAATGATAACAGCGCTTATTACCAAAAGTATAAGCCCATATCTTCTTTCAATTTCGTTTTCAAAAAGTGAATTGGTAAACCTGATATACACACTTACCACAAAAGCCAGGAAAAAAGCGCTTACAAAAATATTAATACGCTTGGCCCAAAGCTTTGGAATAAACATACAGGCAAGTATTACAAGGCAAATGATAGTAATAAACGTACCGGGCCTGCCATAATAAACACCGCTGGGAAATTTTTTTACAAAAAAACCGGTAAAAGTTTCCTGCTGTGCAGTAAAGGTTATCCATGGCATAAAGCAGGAAAGTATGGCTAGTACACACGCAATAATGCCAAGTTTGTTGATGATTTTTATTTTGTCAGCCATACAATAATTTAAAAGACCTGTAAAACTTGATGCTTTACAGGTCTTTTTTGTTTGAGGTCCCGAGCAGATTCGAACTGCTGTGGAAGCTTTTGCAGAGCTCTGCCTAACCCCTCGGCCACAGGACCATTTTTCCAGTTACTAATACGAAATAATTGGGCTTTTATTTTAAAGCAGCGCAAAAATAAGGGAATTTTTATTTAAGAAGTACGAAATTCGGCCTTCAAAATATTTTACAAGTAACCTTACTTATACAAACACCTAATGAAAGTGACATTTCACAAATACCAGGGCACAGGAAATGATTTTATTATCATCGACAATTATCACAATGATCCTGTTGTGCTAAATACAAAACAAATAAAAAAATTGTGTGACCGACATTTTGGAATTGGTGCTGATGGCCTGATGTTTTTGAATAAAAAAGAGGGCTACGATTTTGAAATGCTGTATTACAATGCAGATGGTAACGAAAGCAGCATGTGCGGCAATGGCGGCAGGTGCATTGTAAAATTTGCCCATCAAACAGGTATTCACAAAAGCCTGTATAGTTTTTTTGCGATTGATGGCAAGCATGAAGCAGAAATTGATACTGATGGCACCGTAAGTTTAAAAATGAAAGATGTTGACAGTGTTGAATACCATGGAAGTCATGCTATACTTAACACCGGCTCACCACACTTTGTAAAGTTTGCACAGGATGTAGAAGAAATTGATGTAGTAGATTCAGGCAAAGGCATTCGATACAGCAGCCAGTTTGAAAAGGAAGGCATTAATGTAAATTTTGCCGAATCGCTTGATGAAGACAGTATTTATGTACGCACTTATGAGCGTGGAGTGGAAGATGAAACGCTGAGCTGTGGCACTGGCGTTACTGCTGCAGCGCTATTAAGTGCACACAACGAAAATGGATTTAATACCGTGAATGTGAAAACACCAGGAGGCAATTTGAGTGTGGAGTTTAATAAAGTGGATGATGAACATTTTACCGATATATGGCTTTGTGGCCCTGCAACTTTTGTGTTTAAAGGAGAAGTAGAAGTATAAATAAGTGAAAAGTGAGTGGCAGAAAATCACCAATCACTATCCCTTATTCTTTTTTACTACCTGCTATTTTTTATACTAATAATCTTTTGCCAATGCAACACCTGGATAAAGAACAAATAATAGCGGCTGCCGAAAAAATATTTACTGCACTTTCAAAAGCAAGTGAAGCAGCACATGAAAATATTTTTTTTAAACAACCAGCTGAAAACAAATGGAGCATAGCCGAAAATGTACAGCATTTAATTATTGCTACCAATATTACAGCATTGGCATATACCCTGCCTTCTTTTATTGTAAGATGGGTTGGCGGCATACCTAACAGGAAAAGCAGGACATATGAAGAACTGGTAGAAAAATATAAATATAAACTATCGCAAGGCGGCAGGGCTACAGGCAGGTTCGTACCCAAAGAAATAAAACAAAGCAAAACTGAATTGATAAGCCGCTGGAATAATGCAACCGCAAAATTCATGGCTGCACTTAAAAACAAAACTACAGAGGACAAACTTGACAACTATCTTGCAAGGCACCCATTGCTTGGCAGAATAACACTAAGGGAGCTTTGCTATTTTACAATTTATCACACTGAGCATCATTTAAATATTATCAACAATATAAAAAATCCGGGCACCGTATCACAAGCATGATTCAATATTTTAAAAACGTAGAGCATAAAACAGTAGCAATTGATAAACCGGAAGCCGGAGCCTGGGTAAATGTATTGCCGCCGCTAAAACAGGAAGAGTTTACCGAATTAAGCGAAACCCTTGACATTCCGATTGACTTTCTTAAAGACTCATTGGATATTGATGAACGCAGCCGCTTTGAAATTGAAGACAATGTAAAGCTGATTGTAATTAAAACCCCTACTGAAAATAATTCCTTTAATGAAAGCGATGCGTATTATATCACTATCCCTATTTGTATTATTTTAACACACAATCAAATTGTAACAGTAAATTCTTTTGAAAACGAAGCCATCAAAAAATTCCTGAACACTTTTCAAAACCGCAGCCCGGATAAGAAGAATATGATGGTGCTTAAAATTTTTGAAAAAGTAGTAACCAATTTCCAGGAGTTTTTGAAAGAGATAAACCAGCGAAGAAATTTGCTGGAACAAAAACTATACGACAGCAACCGCAATGTAGAATTGCTTGAACTGATGAGGATACAAAAAAGCCTGGTATATTTTGTAACAGCCTTACGCAGTAATGAATTGCTGATGATGAAAATAAGCCGCAGCAATTTTTTGCAATTGAACGAAGAGGAGAAAGAGTTTTTAGATGACCTGGTGGTGGAAACCAGCCAGGCGCTTGAAATGGCCAATGTATATACCAACATCCTCAGCAGTACGATGGATGCATTTGCTAGCATCATCAGCAACAACCTTAATAATGTGATGAAGCGCCTTACATCCATCACCATTATTATTGCATTGCCAACATTGGTAAGCAGTATATATGGTATGAACGTACCAATACCTGGCGCTTCCTTGCCACATTCATTTTATATTCCTGTTATCATATCCATTGGCCTGTCAGTAATAATCAGTTTTTATTTTATGAAAAAGAAATGGTTTTAGCATTGTCACGCAAAGAAGCAAAGATGGCAAAGAATATTTTTTGCGTCTTATTTTTACTTTGCGCCTTAGCATAAAAAAATAATTATGTTTTCTATACGGGTTTACGGCATATTAATTAACGAACACAAGCAGGTGCTGGTGAGTGATGAATATATCCGTGGAAATTACTACACCAAGTTTCCAGGTGGCGGGCTTGAAGTGGGTGAAAGCACAATAGACTGTTTAAAGAGAGAATTTATAGAGGAAATGAATTTAAAAGTGGAAGTGGGCCAACACATTTATACAACAGATATTTACCAGCAAAGTGTTTTTAATGCAGCACACCAGATATTATCAATCTACTATTTTGCAAAAGCACTTGAACCCATTACTGTACCACTACGCAACAAACCTTTTGATTTTGATGAAGTTCAATTAAAAATTTACGAAGAGAAAAAACAAATAGAAACATTCCGTTTCATCAATTGGAATGATTTTTCTGAAGAGACGGTATCCTTACCGCTGGATAAAATTGCTGCCGGTATTGTAAAAAAAATGTTGCAATAAAAAATCTATCAGCCATAAGCCGGATTCTGTTCCCGATAACTATCGGAAAGCTATCATTTATCTGGCCGCAACATTACTGTTGCGATCTTGCTGCCTACCCTTCAACGCTCCTCCCGATACATCGGGAGAATCAAACGGGCCGTTTTCAGGCGTTGATATACGTGGCATTACAACACACAAGGTTTACCCGTCTTGCCAGTTACCTGGCAAGACTGTGAGCTCTTACCTCACATTTTCACCCTTATCTCGTCACAAGTGATGAGACGGTAATTTTCTGTGGCACTTTCTGTTTCCCAACGAGTCGGGAACCCGGCCGTTAGCCGGTGTGTTACCCTAAGTTGTCCGGACTTTCCTCTCCTATTGCTAAGAGCGATAGCCTGGCTGATAGAAATGCAAATGTAATTTTATTTGTGGGGAAGGAAGTGCTACTCAACAATATATTCCCCTTTTTTATTTATCAAAATCAGGGGCAGTTCTTTCTTTTCTTCAAACTTATCGAATGCAGATTTTAAAGAGATGGCAAACTTTTGCAGTGGCTGGTTTTCTTTTGTGGCCTCAGCCAAATATTCAAATGATTTTTTCACATTGTATTTTACAGGAAATACATGTACAGGGATAAACTCATGCCCCTGCTCTTTTGCATGAGAAGTAAGGATATATAATTCTTCAATTGGTTTGTCGCTGATGGCAATGCAGCCTGTTGAAACACATCCGCCATGAATATAAATATCGCCGCCGGGGCGATGAGAATCACTCAGTACTTTATCAGATGCATTGGGATAATTTAACCCAAGGGCCAAATGAAAATTGCTGTTGGGTTTAAATTCATTGATGTAATAAAACCCTTCGGGCATTTGATAATCACCTTCCATACGCTTGGGGCCAATGGTACCGCTTTGCATACACATACGGTAAGTCTTGAATAATTTAAACTGTTCTTCAGTACCTCCTTTTACCCACACTTCCACCAATCGATCGTATTTAAAACTGCGTACATATACCTGCTGAGGCGGCCATGCAATTTTTTTTGCTTCAAATTGTTTGCGGAGAGAGTCTTCCACCTTTGCATAAGGGCCTGTTGCCTTGCTGCTGGTTGCTTTCAGGCTTACATAAGATGTTTGCGCCTTTATCAATAAAGGAGCTACAAATAAAACAATAGTACAGAGGTGCAACAAAAACTTTTTCATTCAATAACAAATTTGCAAAGGGTGACGTATCGTTCTTTTCAATAAGGTAGATCTGTTATCAGTGAAATAGATTAGGCAACAAATATAAAATAAAAAGGGCTATCAAATCCACATTTTATAGTTTCTTTAATAGCCCACAATATAAGGCTCAATCATACGTTGCTCAGTTGTTCGCTTTTTAATATTTAAGGCTACAGCGCTGTACCGTCTGCCTGCAAAGGTTATAAATTTCCTCTTGCGTCCTGTTCTCTCTCCAATGCTTCAAACAAAGCTTTAAAATTTCCTTTGCCAAAACTTTTTGCCCCTTTACGCTGTATGATTTCAAAAAACAATGTTGGCCTGTCTTCTAATGGCTTTGAAAATATTTGCAGCAGGTAGCCTTCGTCATCCCTGTCAATTAAAATACCAAGCTGCTGCAATGGCGCAAGGTCTTCATCAATCTTTCCTACCCTGTCAAGCACATCTTCATAATAGCTTGCAGGTATATTTAAAAATTCAATGCCCCGTTTTTGTAGTTCCGAAACTGTGTGCACAATATCGTTGGTTGCAATTGCCACATGCTGCACCCCTTCCCCATTATAAAAATCCAGGTATTCTTCCACCTGGCTTTTTTTCTTTCCTTCTGCCGGTTCGTTAATAGGAAACTTTACATACCCATTTCCATTGCTCATCACTTTACTCATCAGCGCTGAGTATTCGGTAGAAATATCTTTATCATCAAAGGATAAAATATTCCTGAAGCCCATCACTTCCTCATAAAATTTCACCCATGGATTCATCTGGTTCCAGCCTACATTGCCTACGCAATGATCAACATATAATAATCCTGTTTCAGTGGGGTTATAGTTTGATTTCCATTCTTTAAACCCTGGCATAAACACACCATTATAATTTTTTCTTTCAATAAACAAGTGAATAGTGTCGCCATAAGTATGAATGCCACTCAGTATCACTTTACCATGCTCATCTTCCAGTATAGTGGGTTCCATATAAGATTTACCACCCCTTGCTGTTGTTTCTTTCCAGGCACTGGTGGCATCTTCTACTTTTAATGCCAGTACTTTTACTCCATCCCCGTGTTTATAAATATGATCGGCGATAGCATTATCAATTCGTAAGGGTGTGGTCAAAATAAAGGTCAATTTATTTTGCCTGATAACATAACTCACTTTGTCTTTAACTCCTGTTTCGGGGCCGGCATACGCCAGCGACTGAAAGCCAAAAGCTGTTTTATAAAAATGTGCCGCCTGCTTGGCATTACCTACATAAAATTCCACATAATCTGTTCCCTGCAAGGGAAGAAAATCGGTGACAGGGGCATTGGTATTTTTAGATTGTGCTGTAATTGTTTCCATAAAAAAAATTTAATAAAATGAAGATGAAATAAATCACCAGAAAAAAATAAGGAGTATTACAGGCAGGCCGAATCTATGGCAAGTGCAAGCATAAGCAAAGAATAATTTATTCTTTTGTCGTCAAAAATTTTATGAGGATAATCAGGTTGCATTGCTGGTTCAAAGATAAAATAAACTTTCACATAGCATAGTATTTATTCTTCACAGCAGGTATATATTTGTTGCATGAAAAAAATTGGCATTCTTGGTGGCGGCCAGCTTGGCCGCATGTTATTGCAGGCTGCAGCAAATTACCCTGTTGAAACCTTTGTTTTAGAAAATGATAGCGAATGCCCTGCTGCACATCTTTGCCATCATTTTACCAAAGGCAGCATTACCAGTTATGAGGATGTTTACAATTTTGGAAAAGGATTACACGCCATTACCATTGAAATAGAAAATGTAAATGTGGAAGCACTGGAACAGTTAGAAAAAGAAGGCGTAAAAGTATATCCCAAACCAGCGGCTTTAAATACAATTAAGAATAAAATTTTACAAAAACAATTTTACAAAGACAATCAAATACCCACTAGTGAATTTATTATCACAAATAATTTGACCCAGGTAAATGAACAGGAAAAATTTTTACCTGCAGTACATAAAATTGGCGAAGGCGGATACGATGGAAAAGGTGTGCAGGTATTAAAAACAAAAGAAGACATAAGCAAAGCGTTTGATGCCCCATCGGTATTAGAAAAAATGGTAAACATACAACAGGAAATTGCGATGATGGTGGCAGTGGATAACCAGGGAGAAACTGTTTTATATCCACCAGTGGACATGGTATTTGACCAGGATCTTAATTTATTAAGTTACCAGGTAAGCCCGGCAGAAATAGCACAAAAAGTATTATGGCGGGCAGAAGCCATTTCCATTGCATTGGTAAAAGCATTAAAAAGCCCCGGTGTATTCGCTGTAGAACTTTTTATTAATAAAACAGGTGAAGTATATGTAAATGAAACAGCGCCCCGTGTTCACAACAGCGGCCATCATACCATTGAAGCAAACTACTCGTCTCAGTTTGATATGCTTTGGCGTATCATGCTGGATTACCCTTTGGGAAATACCGATCACATTTTACCAGCTGCCATTGTAAATATTTTAGGCCACGAAGGGTATAGTGGCAATGCAGTCTATAAAGGCCTTGAAGAAGTATTGCAAATACCAGATGCATTTGTGCATTTGTACGGTAAAAAACAAACCAAACCTGGAAGAAAGATGGGACATGTAACAATACTTAGCAAAGAAAAACAGGAACTGCTTCACCAGGTAAACAGGATAAAGAATACACTTAAAGTTATAAGTGAATAAAATTGTTTAGTGTTGATAGCTGCCGGGATAGTTATTTTCCCTTTTCTTTGTGCAAAAATTTTAAACCATACAATATGGCAATCTTAGTTGGAATAATAATGGGCAGCGAAAGCGATTTGGAAGTAATGAAAGGAGCAGCAGAAATGCTGCGTCAGTTTGAAGTGGAGCCTGAGCTCACCATTGTATCTGCACACCGTACACCCGAGCGCCTGAAAGAATATGCCGGCAAGGCAAAAGAACGTGGCCTTAAAGTTATCATTGCAGGCGCTGGTGGCGCTGCACATTTGCCGGGCATGGTGGCGGCACAAACTATTTTGCCTGTTATTGGCGTACCAGTAAAATCTTCCAACTCTATCGATGGGTGGGACAGCATACTCTCTATACTGCAAATGCCATATGGCGTACCAGTAGCCACCGTTGCACTCAATGGCGCTAAAAATGCCGGCATATTAGCCGCACAAATTTTGGCCCTGCATGACACTTCTATTGCTGGTAAATTAGAAGCATACAAAGAATACCAGGACGATATTGTGCTGGAAAGTGTAAAGAATGTGAAGATGCTGGGATATACCAATGAGTTTGACAAGTAAAGCGATTTACTGTTTTCTCTTAAGCCGGATACCACATTTATAAACTCATAGATTTACTGGTTGCCAGGCAGAAAAGCTGCCTTATTTTCGATTAGAATTATCAAATGAGAAGAAATAAAAAAACAGGAAGGCAACCGGCTCTCACAAAACAGTTTTCTCAAAACTCACATTTCATAAATTAAACTGGCTTGAGTGGATTAGCGTGGCATTATTGCTTTGGTTTTGGATATATCCTTATCCTTACAAGATGCTTTTTACACTCCTGCTACTAATACCAGTTACAGGCCTTATTTTAAATGTTTAGTATTTGTATTTACAGCTATACCGGCACTTATGGCATCAACTGTACGTTTGACAATTCTGATCCCCAGGTTTATTCAACACAGGTGTTGGGCAAAAGAATTTCCAGCAGCAGAAAAAGCACTATCTACTACATAAAAGTGAAGCCATGGGGCACCCATAAAGAATCAGAAGAAATTTCCGTTTCCGCCTGCCAATACCGTCAACTACAAACAGGCCAATTGGTAAATATCGATTTAAAAAAAGGAGTATTCAATATACCC
>CAZBTD010000034.1:0-9839 GCA_964494815.1 uncultured Ferruginibacter sp.
GCTATTATCAATTTGTTTTTATTGGCGACGCTACTTCCAAATTGTATGAAGTAAGAATGTACGACAGTGAAGAAAGACAGGTGATATATCAAAAGAAAATGTGGGGCGACGTAGATGGAAATGTTATCAGCTTCCCTTATATACCTAAGATTTCAGAATTTTTTGCCATCAGGCCGGTACAGGTAAATAAGAAGAAAAAAGAATTGTGTGGATATGTGATGCTGCTGAAGAAAGTAAAATAATCAGGCTTTTTTCCATCTTAAATATAAACCTCTTCAAATCAACCTGAAGAGGTTTTTTATTTCTACTCATTTATTAATGCTTACCAATATTGCAATAACGATTGGCATAGCAAATAAGAATGATACTATGTATGTGTACCAGGGATGGCGAAATTTTTTGTTGATCTCAGCATAGTTTTTTAATGCTCTTTCTGTTAATGGCACATCAATGCGTTTTAAACCGCAGCTATTGCATATAAACGTAACTTCTTTTTCTATTGGGAATACTGGGATGTAATAAAGATGTTAGTAGTTGCCTGTGATAAGAATATCCTGGAATTTATCTGCTTCGCAGGATGGGCAATAAGATAAAATTTCATCAATCCCAATGTTCGCCTTTTTTACCCCATATAAAATAAATGCCATGTTGTATTTATTTAAGAGCTTATAGATGTAAAAAATAATCCCCGCCTTTTTAATAAACAGGGATCTTAATTTTATTTTTTACTGTGCCAGCGAAATCCTTACCTGGAATCCTGCCCTTGTATTAATCGTAGGCGGGCTTGAAGAAATGTATGGCGTCACCCTGCGCTGATCAAAAAACAGTTTTACATTCACCCTGCTGCTGAGGAAATAATCAATGCTTGGGCTGATGGTAATTTCTTTGCTGCCGCTGGTAGGTAATGTAGCATCCTGGTCAAGGCGGTTGTTTACCGTTACATTGTCCCTAATCCTGAAGTCGAAACGGAAATTAATTTCGTTGTCAAGTTTTTTTACATCACCACCACCTAAAAATTTAGGCATCCATTTCATAAAGCCAAACTTCAGCCCTTTTTTTCGGAAACCTGCACCAATTGATAATTCGGTTGATCTTGTTTCACTCAACTGGAAATCTATTAAGCTAAGGCTGAGAGTACGTTGTTTTGTTACTTCCACTTTTGCCTGCAGTTGGTTTGTAAACATCACATCAATTCCAAACAAAGGTGCAAACTGCTCCTGTATTGTAATGTTAGGCACAAGGAAATATGGTACATAATTTTTTGAAGTGGTATCATAAAAAGAAGGGAAGCTATATCTCGATGTATCCTGGTACAGCAGCGCCGAATTAAAACCATTCATACTAAGGCTGCCGGTGTAGCCATGAGAAATAGTGACATTGGTAAATATCTTATCCAGTCCTTTTATCCTGCCAAGGCCAGTATAATCAAGTTTCCAGTTTGGCATTGGCAAAAATTTCCTGAATGGATTAGATGATATTTTAGAATTGCTTTGATCTATCAATCCAACACCGTTCGGATCTTTACCAGTATAAGCTGCTACAAATGCAGGTATCAATACTTCGGTAGCATATTTACCATAGCCATAATAATAACCTTCGGCATCGGGATTAATGAGCCCGGCATCCTGGTTATATTTATTTGCAACACCAAGCCGCTGAGAAATTATTTTCCTGTTTTCCTGGAATTTTAAGAACGTAGTTGAAAGCTGGTTGGGATCAAACTTTCCAAACATTGTATTAAATGAAATAAAACTAATGTCGAAACTGCCGCCCGAATAAGGGCTGAGGTGGCCAAAATTAGTACCCTTGCCAGTTGTGTCTTTAAACAGTTCGCTGTATGTTTTACTAAATGTTTTGTTCAGGTTTACTGAAATAGTCAGGTCTCTTACCGGCTCAATTTGCGCTGTTAAAGCAATACGCTGGTTATATGATTGCTGAAACAGTGTGCTGAACAATGAATCTTTTGAAATAACATTTCTCTGTGCCGCCCTATTGAGCCAGGTGGTATCAGGCTGCATACCAAATACAAAATCAAGCCCAGGCTCCATGCTCTTCCAGTTTTGTCCAATATATTTTGTACTGTCCATATAGCCGGGCAGGCGTGTGTTACCTGTTTCAGATACAGACAGGTTTACCTGCTTAACACTTGTAATCAGTTTTCCAAAAATTCTTGCAGCAAGTCCTGGGTTTGGCAATGCATTTGGGTCTTTTACTTTACGAACTTTCAGTTTTTTCACCTCTTTCACTTTCACTCCGTCCTTTTTTACCCACCTGTATACTGTATCTGTTCTTGTTTGTTTTTCTACTTTGCCTCCGGGGCTGCCTGGCTGGTCAATGGCCCTGAAAAATTTAAACTTGTTGTAGAGTTTTGTAAAGTCAAGTTGTACGGTTGCTTCTTTTGTCTGGCTGTTCTCTATAATATTTCCAAGCTCAATCGCCAGCCTTGAAGCGCCAATCCATTTATAAGTAGCCTGGTATTTCAGGTTCACCGCTGTCCAGTCAACCAATGGAAATTTAGTGGTGGGCAATGTGTAGGATGCATTGGCCGTATGATTATAAATAGTATTCCTTCCACCGCTTAAGAACCTGCGCCAAACCGTATCTCTTTTTTCTTTTGTATCCAGCCTTCCATACGGTTCATCCACTCTTGAATTATTAGTGGCAGTAAAATCAAAATTAATAGACCGGGTAAAGTTCCATCTAAGGATATAATCCCTCTGCATCACCAGGTACTTATCGTAGGTTTCGGGTATTTTATATTTATCACTACCTATGCTACGTGGCCTTACTGCACCAAACTGTCTTTGAATATCTGTACGGAAACTTAATTGTGCCGGGGCATAGTTAAAGTTGAAGTCTTTTATTAAATCAAACCAATGTGTTTTTCTCTTCTTAAAGAATTTGAGTTTTTTAAATGGCTCTACAAATTTTGGTTGCGGTGCAAAGTTGTATCCCAATGCGCCACGGTGCCTTGTTACTTCGTTATTTTCAATTAGTGGGTTATGAGATTTTGTGTTGAAATAAGAATAACTTATATCAAAGTTTGAAATGTCATAAATTTTTGGGCTACCCGTTCCGGTGCGATTTTTACGAACATTGGTAAAGTTAACAGTAGTGGTGCTGGTAAAATCAACTGCTGCGTTATTAATAGAATCCCTTTGTGCACTTGTGGCAGCCGAGTTCAACTTATCTTTTAATTTTATATCCAGGTCAAATGGATCGTACTCCGGCTTGCTTACTGTTTGAGAATAGCTTGCAAATACAGGAATAGAGACAGCTGCTTTTTTAGGCAACAGTTTTCCCAGTTCAAGTGTGGCGGCTACATCAAATTGTGTAAGGTTATCACGGAAACGATCGTTCACTCTTTGCTCAAGTGTGCCAAAGCCGGTGGTGTGCATTGCTACCGATCCGGTGATTGTGCCTAAATCTGCCAATGTAATATCTGCCCTCGCCATGGCTGCATAACCACCTTTTTCATTAATGGAAGTAAGCCTTAATTCATTTACCCATACTTCGCCGCAGGCACTTACATTGTTTGTGTTTTCAATACCTATCAAAATGCCTCTTATTTCTCCGAGGTTAGGGTCGCCCATAATGGAATAAGTATGTCCATTTGATTGGCCTTTTCGATAAGGCCTGTTCAATGCAGAACCACTTGCATTCCGCTCTGCCTTCATTTTTGGCAACGCTGTTAAGTCAAGATCCAGGCTGTTGCGTGGGTTCCACAAAGTATCATTATAAGGATCGTCATTCGGATTTAGCGTTTCCGCTGCCGTAAGTGGCGTCATATATAATGGTATCCTTACTTCATAATAGTTAGAAACAAAATCAGTCCCTATCCTGATAACTGCAGTAAGGTCTTTGTCTTTAATACTGGTTGGTGTTTTTATAAAATTCTCTGCATGTATGTACATTGAAAGTTTACCAAACTGCCTTACATCCCTGTTGGCAAAAGTTTGCTGCACACCTCTTGCATCTCCCAGCGGCAGGTTACAAAATTTTAAAGACATACTTTGTTCGTTCTGTAACAAGTTTACGCCATTGTTACTTTGTATCTGCTGTCGCTGAATATCTTTTGGTGTACGGTAAGGTAGTGGAGTACGCTTATCATTCTCTTCTATATTCACACCATTCACATCAAAACTTGCGCTTGTAGTAATGGGATTGTAATTGTTAGTGGTATCAATATTATACTGGAACCTGCGCCAAATGTTTCTTGTGAGTTCAAGCTTACCGAAACGTATCACCACCTCATCATCAAAACCTGTAAGGAACATTCTTATAAAACGGATCGACTTAAAGTCAGGGATGTTTCCTATCCTTTTGTTAAAAGAACCAATCGGTATCCTGAACTGGTACCAAGTTTCATTACGGCCGGTGCCATCTGGCAATCCGTTAATGGGAACTACTTTTTTATCAACAATAAAATTCTGTCCTATTTCCATCCGGCTGTTTCCATCAGGTTGTATATCCACTGTATATTGAAAATATTGTTCTGTTTCGTTCATAGTGTTGTCCCTGTTAAGGTCTTCACCATCTGGATATAAAGTAGCAGCAGATGAAAAAATAGATGACCCATCATTAATGGCAGAGTTGCCTTGTGGGCTGTTGAAATTTTTATAGCGCTGTACAATACCGTCGGTACTTGTAAAAGCAGGATCCCTGTACCACCTGTAGTTATCAAGTGAAGGATCATTTTGCACTTCTGCTAAAGCTGCCGGGGTAACCGTTCCTGCAAGAGCAGTAAGGTATGGTGCCATCTTCACTCTTTCAGAATCATCATTGTTACCATCAAGGCCCACATCCTGGTAAGGCCTGTCTGCAGGGTCGTTGCTAAAGGCATTGGTTACCTGTATTGGGTTAAGTGGCACTTTGCCCCAGATAGATTGCTCTGTTGGTAAGTTGGCCGAAGTAGGTGTGGGCAAACCATTTTCATAAAAACGTTTGCCATCTTTTAAAATATCTTCTGAAATATTACCAAGATTAAAATACAGTTTACCGCCATTTGATTGTGATGCGTTGGGTCTTCTTGGTGTATTCACATAAGGATCCTGCATCCAGAATTCGATAAACTCAATATTGGCTGTTTCAAAATCTGTTTGATCAATATTACGCATAAGACCACCCCATCTTTGCTGTGGATTACGCAGACGGTTTTCATTTGTAATACCAAGTTCTCTTGTATCAAAATTGTAAGGCCCTTTTTCTGTTGGGTAAAATGCCAGATCAAAGGTGGTAAGCTGGTTTTGTCCAAAGTCAGTTGTTCGTTGTGGGAATATTTCGCTTTGCTTTACCAGCCTTGTACGGGAGTCACTCAACTCTTCCCTGTTTTCACCCAATGGATTATTGGCACCCTTGAATTGCTGCAATGCTGGTTCAATTTGATACCATGCCAGCTTGGCCCTGTTGATTCCATAATTAAGTGTTGCAGGATTTTCTAATCCTTCAGGAAATAACAGAAGTGATGTGTCTACATCATTGGTAGCACTTCTTGGTGTGGAAGCAAGTGCCCAGCTTATTGCAGGAAAACGAAGATCGATACCAGAACGAGTGCCTTCAAAATCATCAATATAAACTGTACCTGCAGAGCCTGCCCCAATTTGCGGCGCATGGCCAGGCTTAAGTGCTGCACCCTCTGCATAAAAATTAATAGAAGATGGTGCAGTGGTGGAATAGAATGGTAGCTTATCTAAAATTTTTGTAAGCCTTGGCAACTCTTTCCTATAGCTAACATCAAGCCCATACATGGTATTGCGTATTGGCTCTTCTCCTAAATTATTTTTTGTAAAGAACGGTCTTTCACCAAGACGAACCATGGTGGCACCAAACGCCAATTGCTCTTTTAGTTTGTCTTTTGCAAGATAATCAAGGCGCAAGCCCATGTAATTTCTTTGCTGAATACCAAAGGCGGCATTGTTCTCAAAATTTACCTGCACCGGCAGGCCTGCATTTAATATTGCCTGGTTGGTAATTTTAATTGTACCTAGATCGTAATTGATATCATAATCATTTCCTTCAATAAGAGTTTGTCCTCCGGCAGTAACGGTAACACTTCCTCTTGGAATATTGTATCCTATACTTATATCAGACGAACCAGAAGTTTTTGCAGACCCTTTTAATACAAAACGATTAAGGTTAGGAAATTGCTGTGCCACCGCCTTGATGGTATCATACAAAGCATAATAAAGAGAATCTTTAATGGCCGGGTTTGTTGTATCGCTGTACAAACCTGCAGCAAGGTCACGGCCAAATGGCTCTAAGACTGGAAATACAACTCTGCTGTATTGAGATAAGACGGTGTAACCTTCCACATAATCAAACACGCCGTCTGGCTGTGGATCGTTTTGATTATTGAGCCGGTCTAAATTTACCAATGTAAGCAATGGTGTGCCCTGGTTTATATTTCCAAAGGGTACATATCTTTTCCAGCCCTGGCCTGGCTCCTGGTACAGCAGGTTTATTTTAAAGTCCTGTGGACTTAAAGTTCCATATCCTACCGAATACACATTCTTCATCATCCATTGCCATATAGGCAACTTAGGCCGCTGGGATGTAGCCTTCAATAGTTTTAAGAACAAAACTTTTTGTGTGGCCACTGCACTATCAGGAGGCAAATCTTGCGAAAATTCCCCCACCTGATAGGTTTTACCATTAAAAGAATATTGATAAGCTACTGCAAGCACTTCATCTGCAAGTAATGGCTGGCTTAGTGTGATGTAGCCTGCCTGGCGGTTAAAATAATATTGTGTTGAATCAAGTTTACGGGCAAATGTTTTTTCAAAATCCTGCACCGGCAATAAATTCATTGCCTGAAGGTTGCTGAAGATTAAAGATGTTTGCCTGTTGTCCGGATTGCTTTTTAACCTTGCATACAAATCATTGGCTTCATTAGAAGGAAGGTTGTTATACGGCGAAAAAGATGTGATGATATCCTTGCGGAAAGGATTGCCTTCGGCTAAATCCATCAGGCCCACCACATCCCTTGTGTTGGTGGTGCTGCCATTCCTGTTTGTTACCCATACTTCAAGCCTGAGTATTTGTACCGGCGTGGTTACTGCTGGGATTTTTGCCAATACTTTATTGTAGTTGTCTTTAAAATATTGACCCAATAAAAAGTGGCGGTTCTCTTCATATTCATCCGCCTTTACTTCTATTGGCTGCGATGCTGCCCCACCCTGCAGGTTTACAGATTGCCGCTGTGATTTTTGATTGGCAATTACACCTGTAATATTTAACCTGCCAAACTGCAGTTGTGTTTTTAATCCAAATAATTGCTGAGAGCCGGGAATAAAGGTGCTTCTTGAAGAAAACTGAACCACACCAGCTTCAAGGCGTTTGATGATTTCATCATCCATGCCGGTATAATCAAGTTTTAATTGATTTTCCTGGCCAAAGTTTGCCAGTGTGTTATAAGCTATAGGAAATTTCAATTTATCGCCGATGTTGGCATTCACATTTACCTGGGCATTCATATTAAAATCAAACCCGCCATTGTTTCTTGCTCTTTCCGGCAAGGTTGGGTTATTGATTTTTTGACCCTGGTAACCAGCCATAATATCAACATTACCCTGTGGGGCAATTTCTATTTTTCCATTACCAAAAAGACGGTTGAATAAATTATCAAATAACTGGAGCTTTGGCCTGGCCAGCTTTCGGTTAAGCAGGTTCATTGTGTTGGCTCTTTTTTGCCAGTAATCATTCTCGGCCTGCCTGCCCCTTATGTTCCAGTATTCTTCGGCTGAATATGTAATTGGTGTACGATAATAACGGTTACCAACTTTTTCATATACGGTGTAGCTGTTTGTAATGGGATCATAAGCTACTGAGTCTGTTATATTGGAAGGCAATTTAAAATCGTAAGTACTTCTTGGGGAGCTGCTAAAAAAATCTGTACGCCGGTCGCTGATAGGAAAAGGTAAAGGACCAGTGGGGCCAATAGGACCTGACGTATCAATTGATGTTGCAGATGTAGCTGGAGCCTGCCCAGCAGGTTGAGTTGTTGTTGACGGAGCTGGATCTTTTTCTTTTTGGGCAAATGAAGGCGCTGCTGTGAGGATAAAGAACCCAAAACAGAGAGAAAAGCCACCGCAGTGCTGCAACAATTTTTTAATCAACATTCCTGTAAAAGTCAGTTAAGGTAAATTTCTCTCAAATTGCTTTCAGTGCTTTTTTTATGAGTTCTTCAAGGTTATTAATCCCGGGTTCTGTTTTAATTATTTTTTGAACGGAAGATTCAGCCATTGGTTTGGAAATTCCCAGCGCTACTAAAGCATTTAACGCATCCTGCTGCAAACTATTGCCCCAAAACGGCCCAGCCTCTGCACCTGATGTGGCTTTACCTACCTTGTCTCTCAGTTCCAACGCCAGCCGCTCTGCTGTTTTCTTTCCAATTCCTTTGATGCTTTCAAGCAGTTTTACGTTGCCTTGCACAATTGCCCTGCTTATTTCATCTGGTTTCATGTGAGACAACATCATCCTTGCCGTTGCTGCACCAATGCCCGAAACACTAATCAACTGCACAAACATTTCTTTTTCTTCCTTATCAAAAAACCCAAACAATACATGACCATCCTCTTTCACCTGCAAAAAGGTGTACAATTTACCTTCGTTTAATGACTGGATATGGGTGTATGTATTAAGGCTGATATTCACTTCGTAGCCTACACCGTTTACGTCGAGATGAACCTGTGCCGGGGTTTTCAGCGTAAATTTTCCCTGGAGGTATGCATACATAGTAAATACAAAGGGCGAATATAGGGAAAAATGTGTTTGAGAATGTTAAAGTACAGCTTGTTATATTTCCATTACTTTTGCCAGCGCTAACAATTAAAATTTACCTGATGCAAAAGATTACAGCAGCCATTACAGCCGTAGGTGGATATGTGCCGGAATACAGGCTTACCAATTTTGAACTGGAAAAAATGGTGGATACAAACGATGAATGGATAAGGTCGAGAACGGGCATTGAAGAAAGAAGAATATTAAAAGGTGAAGGGCTGGCCACATCTGATATGGTGGTGCCTGCAGTACAGGACCTGCTAAAAAAAAGAGGCATTGGCGCTGAAGAAATTGATTGCATGATTGTAGGTACCGTTACTCCAGATATGGTTTTTCCAGCCACAGCTAATATTGCATGCGATAAACTTGGGGCAGTAAACGCCTGGGGCTATGATGTGAGTGCAGCCTGCTCTGGTTTTTTATACAGCCTAACCACTGGCGCCGCATTAATTGAAAGTGGCCGCTACAAAAAAGTAGTAGTAGTGGGTGCTGATAAAATGAGTGCCATTGTTGATTATACTGACAGGGCTACCTGTATCATTTTTGGTGATGGCGCAGGCGCTGTGTTGCTTGAACCATCGGAAAATGAATATGGCGTAAAAGACAGCCTGCTTAAAAGCGATGGTTCTGGCAGGGCTTACCTGCATATGAAAGCTGGCGGTTCATTAAAACCAGCCAGCATTGAAACTGTGCAGGCAAAAGAACACTATGCTTTCCAGGATGGACAACCCGTGTTTAAAGCTGCAGTAAAAGGAATGGCTGATGCTGCTTACGATTTACTGCAACGAAATAATTTAACCGGCGACGATATTGCATGGCTGGTACCTCACCAGGCGAATAAAAGAATTATTGATGCCACTGCCAACCGCATGGGCCTTGACCCTAATAAAGTAATGCTGAACATTCAGCGCTTTGGTAATACTACCGCCGCCACCATCCCTCTTTGCCTGTGGGAATGGGAAAAACAATTGCACAAAGGAGATAAGATTGTGTTAGCTGCATTTGGTGGTGGATTTACATGGGGTGCCACGCTGGTGGAATGGGCGTATGATACGAAGTAA
>CAZBTD010000034.1:9939-30300 GCA_964494815.1 uncultured Ferruginibacter sp.
TGGTGGATTTACATGGGGTGCCACGCTGGTGGAATGGGCGTATGATACGAAGTAATCTTATGTATCTTTTGTAAAAGACATTTAAATTGTTATGCAAACCTTAAATCAGCATATAAAAACTGGATACTGGGTTTTGATAATAATACCAATTTTCTATTTAATGGTTTCAGGCTATTCTTACTTTTCGGTATTGAGTACTTTTGGGGAAGTTCCCTTACCACACAATACTCTTGAAGAATTGGCTAAACTAAGAGGATTACCTATTAGCATTTTCCCAATTCAGTATGGTTCTTTATTAATTACAATAGTATTTCTCTGTTATTTGATTTTTCCAGTTTTTATTTTCGTAAACTATCTTCTACATAAGGGTAGATATATTGTCTTTAACAAGTCTCTTTTTGTATACCTTCTAATTGTGTATTTGTCTGTCTTTTTATTGATTCGACTTGAAATATTCGGATGGTACATGATGTACGTTCTTGATTAATCAAACATTTCTTAAATCGCCTTACTAAACTGAGGTGTACTGCTTTGCTTTTGCGTTCTCAATAAGTGCAAATCAAATGCACTGCAAATATTTCTGATAAAATGGTTTCCTAATGCGGTCACCTGCACACCCTTTTCATTCCATTCCAACAGTTTATCTTCTTCCAGTTTATTTAATTCTGAGAATACATACTGGTTCAGCATGGGCAGGTCTCCTTTTTTAAAATCAGTTTTCCCTCTGCAGCTTATATCCAGAATATATTTTTTAAACGCCACATCCTCTTCATTCAAAAAAAATCCACGCTGCACTGGCAATTCATTTTTTTGCAGCGCTGCATAATAATCATGAATCGTCTTTTCATTTTGTGCATAGGCAACTCCGGCATCACTTATACTTGAAACACCAAGGCCAACAAGCAGTTTTGTTTGCTGTGTGGTATAGCCCATAAAATTCCGATGCAACCTCTCTTCCTTTTTTGCAATAAATAAATCATCTGTAAGCAAAGCAAAATGATCCATTCCCACATCAACATAACCATGTTCCGTAAATAATTGCCTGCCCAACTGATACAGTTTCATTTTTGTTTCGGTTGAAGGCAAATCGTTCTCGTCAAACAGCCTTTGACCACGGCTTGTCCATGGCACATGGGCATAACTGTAGAAAGCAATGCGGTCTGGCTTCATTTCGATACACTGTAATATCGTTCTTTGTAAACTTTCTTCTGTTTGCAAGGGCAAACCATAAATTAAATCGAAGTTTACAGAGTGATAGCCGATTTCCCTGGCAGTATCAGTTACTCTTTTTATATTTTCAATTGGCTGAATGCGGTTGATGATGCGTTGCACTTCAGGGTCATTATCCTGCACACCATAACTCACCCTTCTAAAACCTGCATCATACAATACCTGCAAATGTTCTCTTGTTGTATTATTCGGATGCCCTTCAAAACTAAATTCATGCGAAGGATGAATTTTTGCCTTGCTAAAAATGTTTTCAAGCAATTGTATTAAATGTGCAGGCGAAAAAAATGTTGGTGTGCCGCCGCCTAAATGCAATTCTCTTATCACAGGCGCTTCATTCATCAATGCCTGGTACAATTGCCATTCTTTCTCCAATGCTGCCATGTATTCCTTTTCCACGCCATGATTGGTAGTTATTTTTTTATTGCAACCGCAATAAGTACAAA
Organism: uncultured Ferruginibacter sp.; assembly: GCA_964494815.1. GTDB lineage: Bacteria > Bacteroidota > Bacteroidia > Chitinophagales > Chitinophagaceae > Ferruginibacter. The sequence goes on from CAZBTD010000034.1 coordinate 11,613, forward strand.
GTGATTCACAAAAAGGTAAATGGAGATAAAGGCTTATGCCATCTTTGGAATTATTGATTGCAAATTGCTCAGCAAAAACTTTTTTCCACTGCTGTTCGTTGATATTATTTTTCCAGAAAGGTACTGTTGGGTAACTGGTATATCTCGGCACCGGTACATTATACTTTTGCAACAATAAAGAAGGGATATTCATGATGTCAAAAATATCTTTTGCCCAAAAATTGTTCACTGACCATCATCATACAAAAAATTGATACAACTCATATATACAAAGAGGGTGGATTGAACCGCACCAAAAAAAAGCATCTCATAAGAGATGCTTTTAATATCAATCAACGCCTTTTACACCAGTTGTCTTCTCATAACAAAATCACCAAAGCGTTCGCCTTTGTTGCGTTCATTTTTATACACTGCAAACAAGCCTTCCAATGTTTCTAAAATTCCTTTCTCATCTAATGAGTCTTTATACTTTGTATTCAGTCTTTCACCTTGATGGTCGCCACCAATGTGAAGATTATAAAGACCCGGTCCTGTACCAACAAAACCAATCTCAGCAGCGTAGGGCCTGCCACAGCCATTCGGACAACCCGTCATGCGGATGATGATATTTTCATCATCAATACCATATCGCATTGTCAACGGTTCAATCTTTGTCAGCAATGTTGGCAAATACCGTTGTGCTTCTGCCAATGCCAATGGGCAGGTTGGTAATGCTACGCAGGCAATCGAATTTTTTCTTATTAATGAAGCGCCTTCGGTATGCTCAATAATTTTAAACTGTTCCAACAGCAATTGAACAGCTGCTTTATCTTCTTCTTTTACATCAGCAAGAATTACATTTTGTGTAGCGGTAAAAAGAAAATTGCATTTGCCCGTTTTTGCCACTTCCAGCAAAGCTGTTTTCAAAGCTCCCTTTTCATCATCAAGCACTCTCCCGTTTTCAACATACACAGTATAATACCACAATCCATTTTCACCTTTGTGCCAACCGTACGAATCAGTTCTTTCAGTAAATGTATAAGGCTTTGTTTCTTCAAGATTAAACCCACAACGTTTCTCCACTTCTTTTTTAAAATTATCAACCCCCATTCTGTCAACAGTATATTTCAACCTTGCCAACTTTCTATCACTACGATTGCCGAAGTCTCTCTGTGTGGTCACTACTTCATAAACAACTTTCAAAATATTTTCAGTGCTGGCAAAGCCAATCACTGTTGCCAGTCTTGCATACGTTTCAGCATTACCATGCGTTGTTGATAAGCCGCCACCAACTGCTACATTAAAACCAATCAACTTATTATTTTCAATAATGGCAATTAAACCCAAATCATTCGTCAATACATCGCTGTCATTATTGGGTGGAATTGCAATACCTATCTTAAATTTTCTTGGTAAATATTTATCAAGATATAATGGGTCTTCCTCTTCTTTTTTATCCACTATCTTTTCTTCATCCAGCCATATTTCATAATACGCTTTTGTTTTTGGCATCAGCAACTGGCTTATCTTATCTGCATAGCTAAACACTTCTGCATGCACAGCCGATTGTTTTGGATGCGATGCACAGGTAACATTACGGTTAATATCACCGCAGGTTGCAATAGAATCTAAGTTGGCTTCGTTGAAAGAACTGATAGTTGGTTTGATATGCGATTTCAAAATACCATGCAATTGCACAGTTTGCCTTGTAGTAATTTTTATCACGCCGGTTGAATGTTCATTTGCCACATTGTTCATCGCAATCCATTTTTCCGGTGGTAAAAAACCACCGGGCAGCCGCAGCCGAATCATAAAACTATACAGCCGGTCCAGTTTTTTTTCTGCTCTTTCTTCTCTCCTGTCACGGTCATCCTGTTCATACATGCCGTGAAATTTTATCAGTGCTTTATCATCTTCACGTATAGCACCGGTAATTTCATCTTTCAAACTTTCATTGATAGTGCCACGTAAGCCATCACTGGCTTCTTTTATTTTTTCTATTGCTGATGGTTTGTTTTTATCTGACATTTTATTCTTTTGTAACGAACATTATTTCTTTAATCAACTTCATTGGCGTCGCACTCTTGTACGGTATATCTCTATTAAGCCAATCAATACACATCCTTCTCATACCTGCCGCTCTCTTCCAATTCCTCCAAATACTCTTTTGCACCTTCCGGAGTTTTATTACCATACTTTTCAATAATGCTCAACAATGTTTTTTCAACATCATTGCTCATTGGGTCTTTTTTACCACAAACAAAAAATGAAGCGCCACTCTTTAGCCAATTATACAACTCCTCTCCATTCTCCAGCATCTTATGCTGTACATAAATTTTTTCTTTTTGGTCTCTTGAAAATGCCAGGCTGATTTTTGATAATACTCCTGTTTCATACCAGCCCTGAATTTCTGTTTGATATAAAAAGTCAGATGTAAAATGCTGCTCACCAAAAAACAACCAATTTCTTCCGCTGGCACCTGTAGCATCTCTTTCCGCCAAAAAACTTCTGAATGCTGCAATACCAGTGCCGGGGCCAACCATTATCACATCTTTATCCTCTGCAGGTAATTTGAAACGCTTGTTCGGCTGTACAAAAAATTGTTGTTTTTTACCCACTTTAAATTGACCAAGATAATCGGAGCAAAGCCCAAACCTTTTCTTTCCTTCCACTTCATATATATCTTTGGCCACAACAATATGCACTTCGCCTTCATGCGCTGCAGGTGAAGAAGCAATCGTATATAATCTTGGCGACATGCCATTTAATCCAACTAATATTTCTTCAAACTGTGCAACATTCTTTACAGGATATTTTTTTACAAGCTCAATCAAATCTTTTCTACCTGCAGGAATTGTATGCCCTGTGATAGTTGCATATTGCTGAACCAATCTTTCAGTGAGATAAACGATGTTCACTTTACGCTTCAATAATTCATACACAGTGGTTTTCTCTTTTTTAAATTCAACAGATTTATTACCGTCTGCATTTGTTACCTGTATAATATCCGTCACCATTTGAGAGTCATTCTCCGGTACTATACCAATTGAGTCGCCGCATTGATATTGCAAATTCTCTGCTGCCAATTCAATATGCCATGTTGTTTTGTTAGAACCTCGGTCATTCAAATTTATATGAGTTGTAACAGTGCCTTCATACACCTGCTTTCCTGTCTTCTTTGCAGGCACTCCGGCAGGAACAGCCACTGTTTTTGTTTCGGTTTTTGATACTGTCAATTGTTTTAATACAGAGCTAAACCAGTTATTGGCATCATCCTCATATTCTATATCACATTTTTGTATTGGTGCAATTCTTTGTCCACCAAGTTTATTCAATTGTAAATCCACATCTTCACCAGTCTTGCAAAACAAAGGATACGATGTATCTCCCAATGCCAGTACACTGTATTTTAAATTCTCAAGTTTAAAGCCATTGTTATGTATATGATCATAGAATTTTTTTGCAGCAGCTGGCGGCTCTCCTTCGCCGTGAGTGCTTACAACAGCCAGCAAATATTCTTCTTTGGTTAAGTCTGTCAGTTTATATTGGTCCATACCAATAACCTTTGCTGCAATTCTATTCTGCTTTGCCTTGGTTGCAAATTCAGTTGCCAGTTTTTTTGAATTGCCGGTTTCTGTGCCGTATACTATGGTGATTTTATTTACCGCAGGTGCAACAGTTTCAACTGCGGTAACAGGCACATCATTAGCCTTACCCTGCACCACGCCATTCAAATACCCGTTCATCCAAATCAATTCTTCTTTTGTTGAAGTATTAATAAGGTCAAGTAATGTTTTGAATTTGCTTTGTCCGAGCATTTCTTTTATTGGTTTTTGTTTTTGTAAGTAGTAATACTTTCGTCAATTAAGTTTTCATATTGTATGTCTTCAACAGGTTTAAAATATTCTCCCTCCTCATTTGAATTTTGCAGCCATGCAAATTTTTCCTGCAATGCCACCACTTTGCCAATTATCACCAGTGTGGGAGAAGCAAATACTTTTCCTTTCAAATTATTTTCATACGCTTTCAAACTGCTCACATACACTTGCTGCATCGGTGTTGTTGCCTGCTCAATCACTGCCAGCAGTTTGTTGTCAGCAATTTTATTCTTCAGTAAATTTTCCACTACGCCATCCAATGTTTCTGAAGACATATAAAAAACCAATGTGTCATCTGTGTTCGCCAGTTCTTTCCAGTATGCCTCCGTTACTACATCATTCTTGTAAAAGGTAAGCAGCCGCACCGCAGTTGAATAGCCCCTTGCAGTAAGCGGTATGCCGGTGTACGCTGCAGCACCCATTGCAGCAGATACACCGGGCACAATCTCATAGGGAATATTATTTTCAACAACTGTTTGCAGTTCATCTAAAATATTTGAAAACACAGACACATCACCACCCTTTAAACGCACCACCAGCTTCCCTTCCTTTGCAAACTGCACAATCAATTCATTAATGCTTTTCTGCGGCGTGCTGAAACCACGGCGGCATTGTTTGCCCACATAAATTATTTCTGCTTTCTTATTTACATATCCTTCTAAAATTTCTTTGCTTACCAAGCGGTCAGTTAATACTACTTCAGCCTGTTGCAGCCAACGAACCGCCTTTACAGTTATCAGTTCAGGATCACCACAACCTGCACCTGCAAGTATTACTTTTCCGATTTTACTATTCATAAGCCTACTATTTTAGTAGAATAAATGTTTAAAAAAACTGGCAATGAATAATCGCCAGCAATTATTTATTAAAACAACCCTTCTATTGATAAGTATCTTTCGCCAGTGTCATAGTTGTACGTAAGTACTCTTGCCCCGGCAGGAATCTCCTCCAATTTTTTTGCAACAGCAGCCAATGAAGCCCCTGTTGAAATACCAACCAATATACCTTCTTGCTTTGCAATTTGCTGTGCATATTTAAACGCATCGTCTTTGCTCACCTGTATCACGCCATCTAAAATCCCTTTGTTTAAAATTGATGGAACAAAGCCTGCACCGATACCTTGTATGGGATGCGGTGATGGAGAGCCGCCACTCAACACGGGCGACAACTCTGGTTCTACAGCAAACACTTTCAGTTTAGGAAATTTTTGTTTCAATACTTCTGCCACACCAGTAATATGCCCACCTGTGCCAACTCCTGTAATTAAATAATCAAGTCCATCAGGAAAGTCGTTTGCTATTTCTGCGGCACTTGTTCTTCGGTGCACCTCTACATTAGCAGGGTTATCAAATTGCTGCGGCATCCATCCGCCTGGCGTTGCTGCTACCAGTTCGGTGGCTTTCTCAATAGCGCCTTTCATGCCTTTTTCCCTCGGAGTCAATACAAATTCAGCGCCGTATATTGCCATCAGTCTTCTTCTTTCAATGCTCATACTTTCAGGCATCACCAAAATAATTTTGTATCCCTTTACTGCAGCCACCAACGCTAAACCAATTCCTGTATTACCAGATGTTGGTTCAATTATCACACTGTCTTTATTCAGTATCCCTTTCTTCTCTGCATCTTCAATCATTGATAGTGCAATCCTGTCTTTAATACTTGCACCAGGATTACTACGTTCCAATTTTATCCATACTTCATGGGAATTGCCAAATAATTTATTGATACGCACATGCGGCGTGTTACCAATTGTTTCTAAGATGTTGTTTGCTTTCATTGTTATTTTTTTGTAACGAATATTTAATCTTTGGTCATCATTGTTGTGCCTGCCTCCACCAGAGCTTCGGTGAAAGCAGGTCGTTCACTTCTCCTTATATCACAAAATTCAAAACATCCGGCAACGGCTGATGAATATCTTTTATTGTTGATTCACTCTTGTGATATACAATTGACCGGGGCAGCACACTGTTTGTAAGCCAAACATTACCGCCAATCACACTGTCTTTCCCAATCACTGTATCGCCTCCAAGAATTGTTGCTCCGGAATATATCACCACATTATCTTCAATTGTTGGGTGACGTTTTGATTTAGCTTCATCCTTATTCACACTCAATGCACCCAATGTAACACCCTGGTATATTTTTACATTATTACCAATCACAGTTGTTTCGCCTATCACAATGCCTGTTCCATGATCAATAAAAAACGACTCACCAATATTGGCTCCAGGATGAATATCAATTCCAGTTTTACCATGTGCATATTCTGAAAATACCCTCGGTAAAATTTTTACACCCTGTTCCCACAACTGATGGCTGAGGCGATATACTGCTGTTGCATAAAAACCGGGATAAGCCACCAGCACTTCTTCTATTGATTCTGCAGCAGGATCAAATTGAATGATTGCTTCAGCATCTTTCAACAACGCATCATAAATATCCGGTACTTCATTAAAGAACTTATTTGTTATTTCCTGCGTTTTATTTCCATCCCCAACAACATCATATATCAAAGTTGATAAATGACTTTTGTAAGATTCTAATTCTTTTGATAGTTCAAACTCAGAATGTTTCTTCTGCCTTTCCGGTATAAATAAAAACTCAAAAAAACCATCAATAAACTCTGCCGACAGCGCTTTGTCAGGAAAAGTTTTGCTTGACTTTTGATGCTGTTGGTGAAGCCTGTTAATAAAATTTGCGTTCATAATTATTTTTTGTTCCTCAAAAGTATCAATCCCGTCTAATGTTCGGTGCCTACCTGGGTTTATTCTATCATGCAAGCTCCTACCGTTACATTACTTGTTTCATCAATCAATATTGCGCCGCCATTGACCCGTAATTTTTTATACGCATCAAATGGTATTGGTGATGCTGTTTTTATTGTTGCTTTTACCACATCATTCAGCACTGCCTGTTCTGGCGCCTGTAAATGTTCAAGCGAATTTACATCCAGTTTATATGCAATATCTTTTACAGCAGCTTTTACCACACGGCTGTTTATCTGCAGCAAATACTTACTGCCAACTGATAATGGTTTATTACCCATCCAGCATAACAACACTTCCAATTCATTTTCCACTTTCGGCAGATTATTATTTTGCACTATTACATCTCCCCTGCTGATATCAATATCATCTTCCAGATGCAGTATCACACTTTGTGGTGCAAACGCTTCTTCTACTTCAGCACCAGCCAATTCTATTTTACTAACTGTACTGGTAAGCCCAGATGGCAACACAGTAATTTTATCGCCTTTCTTATATACACCACTGATTATTTTCCCGGCATAGCCACGGTAATCATGCAATTCATCTGTTTGCGGACGAATTACATATTGCACAGGAAACCTGGCATCAGTTAAATTAATATCCCTTGATACTTCTACATTCTCCAATATGTGCAATAAGGATTCGCCCTCGTACCATGGAAAATTAGCCGATTTTTCTACGATATTGTCTCCATTAATGGCACTAATGGGGATATAAGTAATATCTTTTAAACCAAGTTTACCCGCCACTTCGGCATAGTCAATTACTATATTGTTATAAATATCCTGTGAGTTTTCTACCAGGTCCATTTTATTTACAGCTACCACCACATGAGGTATATTCAGCAGCGATGTAATAATTGAATGCCGTCTTGTTTGTTCCACCACGCCATTACGGGCATCCACCAGGATGATAGCAAGATCGGCATTAGAAGCACCTGTAACCATGTTACGGGTATATTGTATATGGCCCGGTGCATCCGCAATAATAAACTTACGCTTTGGAGTGCTGAAATATTTATAGGCCACATCAATCGTAATGCCTTGTTCCCTTTCAGCTCTTAAACCATCTGTAAGTAATGCCAGATCAATTTCACCTTCATCTTTGTTTTTACTTTGCTTTTCTATTGCCTCCAGTTGATCAATCATAATTGATTTACTATCATACAATAAACGGCCTATCAATGTGCTTTTACCATCATCAACACTGCCTGCGGTTATAAATCTTAAAATATCCATTTAAATTATTTTGAATACTGTATGTTGAATGATAAATGAAGAACTTATTCAACATTTAGCATTTTATCATTAAGCATAGTTTAGAAATAACCTCCCTTCTTCCTGTCCTCCATCGCTGCTTCACTTACTTTATCATCAATTCTTGTTTCACCACGTTCGCTTGTTTTGGTAGCAATAATTTCGTTAATAATATCGTCCAGTGTATCAGCATTTGATTCCACAGCAGCCGTACAAGTCATATCTCCTACCGTTCTGTACCTTACTTTCCTTTTGCTTATCACATCCGTATCGTCAATCCTGATAAATTCTGATGTGGCAACTAATTGTCCTTCGTATTCAAGCACTTCTCTTTCATGTGCAAAATAGATTGCCGGCAGTGCTATATTATTTCTGCGGATATAATTCCATACATCCAGCTCTGTCCAGTTACTGATGGGAAACACTCTTACATTTTCTCCTTTATGAATACGGCCGTTGTATGTATTCCATAATTCAGGGCGTTGTAGTTTGGGATCCCATTGTCCAAACTCATCTCTCACAGAAAATATTCTCTCCTTTGCCCTTGCTTTTTCTTCATCACGTCTTGCCCCACCAATACATGCATCAAATTTGAATTCTTCAATTGTATCCAGCAAAGTGAAAGTTTGTAATCCATTGCGGCTGGCAAATTTTCCTTTTTGCTCCGTTAGTCCTTTTGCCCTGATTGTATCTTCTACTTTTCTTACAATTAATTTTTCTCCTATTGTATTTGCCAGTTCATCCCTAAAGTCAAGGGCTTCCTTGAAATTATGCCCTGTATCAATATGTACTAATGGAAACGGAAACTTACCAGGACGAAACGCTTTTAATGCTAAATGCACCAACACTATAGAATCTTTACCTCCGGAAAACAACAAGGCCGGCCTTTCAAACTGGCCCGCCACTTCTCTCATAATGTGAATGGATTCTGACTCCAGGTGATCTAAATAATCGCCCCAATTTTTATTATCAACTGCCATCTTACTATTTATTTATTAACTGCTAATTGCTTTAGATATTGTACAGATTAAAATTTTTCGAATTTATCTAACCCTTCTGATCTGCCGGTGGTTCATACAAATGCAGGCCGCACTCCTTTTTATTGGTATCTTCCCACCACCATCGTCCAGCTCTGAAATCTTCTCCGGTCCTGATGGCTCTTGTGCAGGGTGCACAACCAATACTTACAAAGCCTTTATCATGCAGCGGATTGTAAGGAATATGGTTTTCGCTGATATATTTTTTTACTTCGTCTGTTGTCCAATGCAGGATGGGATGATACTTTATTATCTTGTTACTTTCATCCCATTCAATAGCAGGCAGATTGTGCCTGTCGTTAGAATGCTCTGCCCTTAATCCTGTAATCCAAACAGCATTGCCTTCCAGCGCCCTTTTCAAAGGCTCTACTTTTCTTATGAAACAACATTGCTTCCTATTGTCAACTGATTCGTAAAAAGAATTTGGCCCTTTTGAAGAAACAAAATCATGCAGCAATTCTGCATTGGGATAATATGCCTGAACTTGTGTATTGTACATAGCATTGGTGCTGCTCCATACAGAATAAGTTTCAGAAAACAATCGTCCTGTATCCAGCGTAAATATTTTTATAGGCAGTTTATTGCTAAATATTTTATGGGTAACAACCTGGTCTTCATAACTAAAACTTGTTGAGAATGTGACACCCCCTGGATATTGCTCCGTTAGCAATTTCAGAAAGCTTGCAACATTTAGTCTACCATATTGGTAGAGTAAATTTGATATATCATTTTTAAGTTCCATCTTGCTTTCTGAAGTTTTATGATTTTTTTGAAGGGGTATTTAACAACTGCACCATTTGGTGATACAGCAACAGGAATGCTGCTTAATAATATTACAGGAGTTGTAAGTCATATGCTCGTTAAGTCCACTTAATTGATGGACAAATGTAACATAGAACGCCGGATTAATAAAATTATTTTTTATACTGCTGCTATTTTTCCCTGTTTAGAAGCGATTTTAACCCAAAAGGTTTGCCGGGAACGATTGAGATTTGCCTATGGTTAGTATATTTACGTCTTAACACTTGCAAAAAATGAGAAGGGAAGAAAAATTCATGCAGGAAGCCATCGCCTTATCACAAAAAGGGATGACAAATAATGAAGGTGGCCCATTTGGTTGCATCATTGTAAAAGGAGATGAAATAGTAGGCCGTGGGAATAACAAAGTAAGCTCAAGCAACGATCCTACTGCTCATGCAGAGGTAACCGCTATAAGAGATGCCTGTAAAAATCTAAATACATTTCAGCTAACAGACTGCGAAGTTTATACCTCCTGCGAACCATGCCCTATGTGCCTTGGTGCCATTTATTGGGCAAGGCCTAAGGTAGTGTACTTTGCTAACAACCGCCAGGATGCTGCAGATATAGGCTTTGATGATTCAATGATTTATGATGAAATGAACGCTTCACTTGAAGACAGGAAAATCCCTATTCTTCCGTTAGGCCGGGAAGAAGCATTAAAAGTTTTTCAGCAATGGAGCAATAAAGATGACAAAACCCTTTACTAATCTTCCCAATGAGTCCGGAAATTATTTTCAGGAAACTTGCATCATCCGACCTTGATGATTTACTAAAATACCTGCATCACTTAAGCAGTGAAACTAAAAGCCGCTTTGGCCCACATGCTTTTGATAGGGATTCTGTAATCAATTTTTATAATTGTGAAGATGTCACTGGCTATGTTGCAGAAGATAAAACAAGCCGTTCAATAGCTGCGTATGCAATAATAAAGAAAGGAATACTGCAGCATGATAGCGAAAGATTACTCAACTACAATTATCCCGGCATCGAAGTCAATTGCTGCACATTTGCACCTTCGGTTGGAGACTACTGGCAAAGCAAAGGAGTCGGCACAAAACTTTTTGAATTTATAATAGCCGATGTTCGTTTGGCTGGGATAAGCAAAATTATATTATGGGGAGGTGTACAGGCTGCAAATGAAAAGGCAGTTAATTTTTATAAAAAGACTTGTTTTAAATCTCTTGGCTTATTTGAATATAATGGAACGAATATTGATATGCTGCTTGAGATATAAAGTAAGCTTATACCAAATTATAGTACAAGTACTTTTATAGTTGTTGATTTGCCTGTAATGTCTATCACTTCAAGCTGATATGTACCACCTGCTAATTGAGAAGACGGATGAATGATATTTGTAGCTGTTCCACCTGAATGATTTACTAATTCTTTCCAGATTAACTGGCCATTTCCATTACTGATTTTAATTGTGTAAATACCGGCTGGTACATTACTCATCTGCAAACCAAAACTACCATCAGTAGATGGATTTGGATAAACTGTATAACCTGTTTTTCCCTTACCGGCACTTACTTTTACGATACGGCTGTATTGCACCCTCCCATTGTTATCAATACTCTTGATACGATAGAAGTTATCACCAGCCACAGGGTAAGCATCCAGCCAATTGTACATTAAGTTGCCTGCAACCACTCCACCAGCTTTTGTAAAGGTTACCCCATCAGCAGATCTTTCAACTTCATATGTGCTGATATTTATTTCATTTGCCACTTTCCATTCTACTGCATTGCCATTATCTTTTTTAACAGCAGTAACACTTGTAAATATTACAGACAGTGGTCTTACATTTTTAAATACTATCCTAAACCTGTCAGTTGCAAAAGATGCAGCATCACTTGTTACAGAAAAATCAACTGTAGTTGTTCCCGTCATATTTACTGGAACTGTGGTATTAAGAAATTTATCTTCAAAGAACCCGGTGATTGTATTATCAAAATTTTCTGTAACAAACTCAAGCCTGTATGGCAGTTGCTTTATTTTTCTTAAATGGAAGAAAATAGTATCGCTTTCTGTAAGTGGCGATCTGGCATCCACAATAAGACTTTGGGCATTTCTTAATATGCCGAAATTGTCACCAAAGTTTATTGGTTTTACTGCGTCATCAGCATCCACATTGTTTGAGTAATCTTCGCTAAATACAACTACATTACCATCCGCAATGTTAGGATTGCCTGTACTCATGTTGTACAGATTAGTTGAAACAGAAGCTTTAACTGCATTGGTTCCCATCGGCCTCGATACAAGTGCACTACCAGTTACTTTACTTGAGTCGTTTATTCCAACACTGCCGCCGCCGCTTGTGGTATGCACCATGAAGGCCTGGCCTGACTCTATTCTTTTGTTAGGTACGCCTGCTGTATAGCTTCCACCTGCAGGTATTGGCTGCCATGGTATTGGAGTAGAAGCACTAAATGTAACCCAGGCTCCCAGCCCTTGTGCACCCGGTAACTTAGGATCCCAAACAGAAAAAGAATTATCAATATTTGGTTTACTCAACATTGTAAAATCAATTGGTGCAGCATAATTGTTTCCAATTGCTGCAAATTGTCCAGCTGAACTTACGGCTACTGCTGGCTGATTACCCTGGAACAAAGTTCCTTTTGTACGAAGGATTACAGGAGTTGGTGTAGCTCCTGTTCCCATTGCTGGCGTTATACTCCTGTCACCTCTTGTAAAGAGCATGTAAGATTTATTAGCTCCGGCTGATGTAATCTGGCTGGTAGTATTGGGATATGCAGGCCAGTTATTGCCAGTTGGATTATATGCAAGTATAGAGGAAGTATTGCTCGGAAAATCAAAACCGTCTGCAGCCCAGGTGGCTGAATTAGACGTAATCATAGTTCCGTATCCAGTTCCCGGGTTTACTCCTGCCGGTTGGTTTTCCTGCCATGATTGCTTTATGGTTTGTCCATAAGCAGGTACTGATAAAAACCGCCAGGCCCTTTTAGCACCAAGATATCTTTCAACAATTACATCGCCATTGATATAAGCACCTCCAACAGCTCCCTGTCCAATTCTTGCGGTACCGTTGGCACTTGATTTCAAGGTAAGGTTTCCACCGGTGTTAAGAACTGCAGTTCCTGTAACTGAAACAGATCCTTCATTACCCGGAGAGGCTCCATCGGTAATATCAAGAGCTGTTCCTAAAGTAGCTGTAGAACTATTTACAAGAGAAAGATTTTTAAGTACTCTTTTTCCTGAAGTAAAATTAACGCTGCCGGCTGCCCCACCCAAAGTAAGGTTAGATGTATTGGAACCGCTGAGTGTACCCGGGCCGCTTATACTCCCATTAATAGTTAATGTATTACCATTAATATCAAGTATTGACGTTGCAGAACCAGTAATAAAGTTTCCAGAGAGAGAGCTGTTATCTATTATCAAGTTTGATGCAAGCACAACTGTTACAGGACGGTTAATAGTAAACTGTCCTGTTGTATTCCCACCTGCTGCAAAGCGTAATTGGCCTACAGTTCCAACAGTTCCGCTGATGGACAATGTGGAATTTGCATCAGCATATATATTTCCTGTTGTACTTGTTAAACCTGAAAACTGAAGATTATTATTTGCCTGTGTTAAGGTATAGGAAGCAAGGTCTAAAGTAGCTGTGGCAATTATCGCTTTATTCAAAGAAACATTAGCTCCAATGGTTAAGTTTGCCATTGTTCCGATAGCAGCCGGGAAGGGATTAACTGTTGCACCATTTAAAACATAATTTGCACCAGTATTATAAGTCTTTGTAATTTTTGTGCCAGCAAGTACAACACCTGTAGTACCATCTGTTGCTGTTCCTTCAATTGCAGTATTGGGTGCAATACCCGTGTTAGATGTTATTAAAGTAGCATTGCTATTCAGGTTAAATGCAGCGTTATTACCTACATTGTTATCATCTGTGCCTATGCTGATATTTTTTGTGCCCGTATTTAATATTGAATTAGTGGCTACTGTAAAACTACTGCTGAAAGGCGCTGTTCCAGATCTTATTAATTCAAGCCTGTCGTTTAATGTAAGATTTGTAGTGACTGTACCATTACCCACTACAAAATTTACAAAGCCGTTTTTGAAGATTGATGTATTGGAATATTGCTGTGCAGCACCATTGAATAAAACCGTCCCCGATACTGTACTTCCATTGGTGGTAGTTATTTGTCCTGTACCAGTTATTGATAAATTTCCTGCCAGGTTAATATTTACAGATGAACTGCCTGCATTAAAATCAATCGTACTTGTTTGTGCAGATATTGATGATGTACCTGTAACTGATAAGTTGCCTGCAATAGTCAATGTTCTGTTGGCAGAAGCATTGCCCACATTTAATGTTGCAGCATTACCATCTGCTCCAATAACATTTAAATCTCCACCCAACTTCAAATCGCCAGCTAAAATACGGGTACCACCAGTGATTGTAATATTATGATAGTTATTTCCGCCGGCAACAAGCGGCGGTAATACTGGTATATTTTGAGAGCCAATAAAGAAATTAACCGTACTGCCTGTAACATTAAAACCATTACCAGCAGTAAAAGTTGAAGGCCCGGTTACAGCCAGTTGATTTCTTACACCGATAGTACCAGCATTGGGCAATGTTACAGCTCTTGTACCTGATGCACCTGCAGTGCCGGCAATCCACAAGTCATAATAATCAAACGGCGTGATAGTTTGATTGCCTGTACCATTATAATAAAACTTACCAGTACTTGTATTAAGATTATAGTTAGTTGCAGACAATGTAAAGGTGCCGGCAATACCTATCTGTCCTCCAATTGTAAGATTGGTTCCATTAAGGTTACCAGTGAGTTCAAAATCATAAAAATTAAAGGAAGACAATGTAGTGGAGGTTGCCGTTGACCTATCCAGTTTCACTTTTGATCCTGTTGTTGTATAATCGCCAGCAACATACGGTGATACGATTCCAAATGAACGGCACTCAATTACATGCTCCGGATCTGCAGAGCCAAGAGGATCCAAAATTCTTTTTGAACCTGCCGGAGCAGAATTTGTAAGTGCGTTGTACTTAAACCCGGGAATAGTAATATTACTTGCGGAACTAAAATTAAAAGTATTAAACCCGCCATGGTTGCCTATGTAATTAGTAGCAGTAACCGTAAATACGTTGGCAACATCTATGGTATTAGCAGATACCCCATTGCCAATCCTGATTGTGTTTCCACCACGATTTCCTGTAAAAGTAAGGTTATAGTAGTTAGTTGCAGCCACACGCTGTATTGCTGTTGTACCTGCTGCATATACAAATGTGCCTGTACCAAAAACTGGAGTTGCGCCTGCTATTGAAAAATCCCCCGTAACAGTTGTGGTGGCTGGCAATGTTTTAACAGCAGATCCTGAAACAGCCAGGCCACCATAAGGTAAGTCAAGAATATTTTGCGGCGATACTGTACTTGCATAAGTGAATGTACTGGTGCTTGCAAAGCTGACAGTGCCTGTTATATCAACTAAGTCATATACACTTATAGCAGCAGTTCCATTCATCGTTAATGAAGCAGATGGGCCAACAGTTAACTGGTAAACATTAATGGAAGTACCTGTAGCAATCACGGGCATATTTCCACCTACTGTATTAATAATAGCAACTTCAGTTGGTGCTGCCGGATAACCCACCCCACCAGTCCAGTTGGCTGGATTTGTCCAAGAAGTGTTGCTTGCGCCTGTCCACGTAAATGTTACTATTTGCAAAGCATTGATTGCATCACTGCCTACATAAAAAGTTTTCGCATTAATATCAGCAATTACTAACCCTGATTTGCCTACCAGTGGTGCATCTACCGTGCCTGTTGTTGGAATAAGTGTTCCAAAACCCGCCACTGCATCTGTAAGTCTCAGTGTACTTATGTCATCTACCGAGCCTATATTATTGGCCTGGGTTGTCAACGAAATAGTAGTTCCTCCAGATCCTAATGAAAATGCGCCTGTATTAACTGTCCAGTAAGAATTTGTTCTTTTATCAAGTAATGAACCATTATCATTAAATGGAGTGAGTGCAGTTGCATTCACTATTGCTGTATGAGAAATTGCAATATCACCACCAGTGCCGCCAGTTAAATTAGCTGATGAAAAAAAGATATTTACAGATCTATCATTAGTACCAGTTCCAAACGGAAAACGTGAGTTCACAGAAGCCACAGTGGGCAATCCTGTAACCGGAAATCTCCTGCTTAAAGTACCACTGGTAATAAACCCAGCTGTATAAACTAATTGTGTGGAAAGTGATGCATTTGTGAGAGATAAAGTATTACTGCCTAAACCCATCCCTCCGGAAACCATGGACAAGGTACCAGGAATTGTTCTGCTTAATGAAGCCGGAAAACCAACTCCTACAACTCCACTTATTGTAAGATTGTAAGGCCCATTGGCTGATGGAAATTCTACAGCAGAAGCAGTTTGTGTTGAACTCCCATTGTAAACTAAAGTAAAGTTATTTGCGCCAGCACCACTTCCTGAATAAGTAATGGTACCTGAACCTGTAAAGTTGCCACCGTTTGTACAGGTGGCCGCTGTAGCACTGTTTGTATTAATCACCCTTAGTGTACCTGTTACAGATACCCCAACAGCGTCTGAATTGGTATTGATGATATTACAACGGCCGGCAGTAATTCCCCATGCACCAGCAACACTTACCAATTGTGATGCGTTACCATTAAACTGCACATTCATCACAGACGTTGTGTTGGTACTTGATGAAGACCATGTGGAAGCTGCTCCTTTAGTAAGGTTTCCCTTTACTGTAAGCGTTGCTGTTCCGGCAGAAGCTCCACATCCGGCAAAATCAATTGTACCACCTGTTTGCGAAAAACTTCCGGTTACAGTTAAAGTTGTAGCGCCTGTTGATGATTGTAAAACAATTGTACCACCTGTTTGAACATAATTAGCCGTACTAATAGCTACAGTCCCTGCTCCGGTAAATCTCAAAGCGGCTGAGCCCGTGGATGTTATTGTGAATACGTTGACAATATTTACAGCCACGCCCAAAAAATCAAGATCAATATCACCAGCCTGGGTTGTGCAATTCCAAATAAGATTAGAAAAATTAACACCTGTAAAGCCAGTAGGAGCTACTGTTCCTCCACCAAATCCAGTAATATTACAGGTTGAACCTGTACTCCATGTACTGGCAGGTATTGCAGAGGCTGATGTACCGCTCACTGCATGATAATAGTTAGAACCTGAGTTCCATGTAATTGAAGAGTTATTGGACGAATTAAAAATTCCAGAGCTGTTAGTGATAGAACCTCCGCTTAAAATATTGGTACCACCAGTACCTACAACATCAAAATCAAGTGTGCCACCGGAAAGCGTGATATTGCTGCTGATTAAAATTTTCCCTCCTGTGCTTGGCGCAATACCGAATGTGCCGGAATTAATTGTAAACGCCGCAGCATTTGTAAGTGATATAGTAAGCAGATCGCCTGCAAGTATAGCGCCGCCGGTTACAAAATCCAAAGGTGTGGCCGCACTTAACGATAATACATTTGTAACTACGTTTGTAGTAAACGTTATTGAACTTGTGCCAGATAATATTCTTACAGCACCTATTGTTTGGTTAGGAACGTTTGCAATAGTAAGTGGAGCAGTTGCATTGAATGCAAGTATATCATTTGCAAGAGGACTTGAACGTACTGGAGACCAGTTACTGCTTACCTGGTAATCACCAACATTTGCACCCACCCATGTATAAGTAGTTTGAGCAACTATTTGCTGTGAAAACGCCACCAGGGCTAATAATATGGTATAAATCCTCACTGTCATTTGCTTTCTTTGTCAAATACGGGAAACTGACTTTGAAGGACATTAAACTTAAATTCTCTGTATGAAGAGGGGGTGGATTTCCTTTGGATAATAAGATTTTGCATCAGGGTTTTGCATGGCAAATATAGCCAGATTTTACATTCGGGATTATACATTTTCTATTTAAACGATAAATTTGAGAAAGTATTTTAAACAAACACATTAAAATATATTGTTATTAAAGCAAAATGTTAGCCTGATTATGACTGAATTGGCTCTGGTGCAGTTGCATTAAATAAAAAAGGCCTGCACAAGGCAGGCCTTAAAATCTTATTAATCCAGTATTATTCAGTCATTACAATAACTTTCAGTATTGTTCTCGTCTTATCGGGTCCGGTAATCTCCAGTTTATAGTTTCCATTTACCAGTACTGAGGACGGAACCACTTTTTCTGTGGTGGTACCTCCGGCATGAACAATTCTTTTCCGGTCAACAACCTTACCATCTTCACTCAATATCCTTGTTTCATAAACCCCTGCCGGCATTTTATTCATTTGCAGACCGATAGTATTATTGATAACCGGGTTAGGGAACACAAAGATTGCCGGACTGCGTTTTACCACAGTTACTTTAGCCGTCTCGCTGTAAGCAAATGCCCCGTTGCTGCCGATGCATTTTATCCTGTAGTAGTAAGTACCTGTTGCCGGGTATAAGTCAACCCATGAATAAGATTTTGCGAACTCAGAACTATTTGCGGCAGGTTGGTTGCCCAATGTTTCGAACGATGTTCCGTTAACAGAACGCTCTATCTCGTAGTGGTGGATATTAAATTCACTTGCTACTTTCCAGTCAACCACCACATCATCATTTATTACGTTGGCAGCAATGCCTGTGTAATTTATCAACCGTTTAAATACAATCCTGAACCGGTTAGCATCTGCCGAAGGGCTGTTTGCAACAGCGCTGAAATCATACCTTGTAGTATCCTGCATATTCAGCGAATGTCTTGTATTAGTAAACATATCTTCAAGCTCCGCAGTAATGCCAGGCTTGGTATTCATTCCTTCCAATGCAAATTCCAACTGGTAATTCTTAGTCTTAATTTTCGAAACCTGCAGTTGTATTGTATCATTCACACAAGCTGTCTTACGTCTTTCAATGGCCATTGTAATACCATTGCTCCATATGCCAAGGTTTTCGGCAAATGTTGT
>CAZBTD010000035.1:0-2491 GCA_964494815.1 uncultured Ferruginibacter sp.
ATGAATCTTAGTAATACCCGTCGTACTGTTTTTACTCAAATAAATCCCACCATTGCCCCAATGAATTTATGTGCACCAACTATACATGGTGTTGTTCCGGTTAAATTATCCAACTTCACTTGCATTGCTAATAACAATAATGCAGTTCTTAACTGGCAAAGTGCTGAAGAAATAAATGCCAGTAAATACATTGTTGAATACAGCAGTAATGGAAGAAATTTTCAAAGCATTACAAGCATTATTGCAAAAGGTATCAGCAGTAACTACAATTATATTCATCAGCAAGTAAGTGGCACTGCATTTTATAGATTGAAGATGATGGATAAAGATGGAAGCTTTATTTATTCAGAAACAAGAGCGGTGAAGTTTAATAATAAAGCAGGCATAACCATAGCGCCCAATCCCAGTCATGATATTGTTTATCTTTTTACAAAAAACAACTCAACAATAAAATCTGTACAGTTTTTTTCAATTGATGGGCAATTGGTAAAAAATATTACGCATTACAGCAGTGGACAGCCACTCCCTGTTTCTAATCTTGTAAAAGGCAGCTATGTATTAAAAACTGTAAGCAGTGACAATGAAACGAATTATACAAGTTTTATAAAATATTAATTGCACTTGTAAACAATCGTTCGTATGCTTCCCAGCATATCAGGCACTTCACAAATACATTCGCCGGGCAAGTTATAATTAAATGGTGCTGTAGTAATATCGATGCCGCTGCCAAGCACAGCCCTTATATCCGGGCCGGTGGGTTTGTCTAAATTCTTTTTGAAATTTTTAATGGCAGGGCAGTGCTCGGTAAGGATTAAGTATTTGCAATAGGGAATAATATTTTGTAATGCTTTTTTAATATCGTTATTGGAAAGATGCTGGAATACCTGCCGTACAAAAATAACATCCACTGGTTCGCATTTTTCTGTTGTCATATCAAATACACGAAAATCAATACCTGCATCTTTGTATTGTATTTTGTTTTGTGCTATCAGCGGTTCCACAATGTCGCAGGCAATATACCGGCTGCATTCATTTCTTATTTGTGAGCCGATATTAAAATCGCCACAGCCAATATCCATCACATCAGGTTTGCTTTCAAGCGAGGCAATAAATTTTTTTACCGAATCAATGTAAGGGGTAATTTGAGCAGCATCATGTGAACCGCCACCAGAAAAATAAGAGCCAGGGTTTTCATTGTCTTTGCCCCACACATTTTCATTGTATATTTTAGTAAAAACTTCTTTAGTGCTCAGTCCATCATAATCTTTCCATACTTTTTGCTGGCGCTTTTTTTTCAGCAGCAACAAAACACTTTCGGGTAGCAGCTTTTTTATGATTTTGTTCAGGCTCATGTATTGATTATTGTGCGGCCAAATATAGGTTGATTTAGATTGCACCATTCATTTATCGGGCAGCAGTATTTTTTTAACAATACTTGAATAAATACATTTCCACATCTTTATCCGAACCGTTACATTTGCCCAACCAATAACGAATAACCAATAATAAACGCAATGTCTCAATCAATAATAGAATTAAAGAATGTCAATATCTATCAAAGTGATAGCCTTATCCTGGGCGATGTAAATATTTCTGTCGACAAAGGTGAGTTCGTATATCTTGTTGGAAAAACTGGTACGGGCAAAAGCAGTTTATTAAAAACTTTGTATGGCGATTTGCCTTTAACACACGGAGAAGGCTGGGTGGTAAGTTATGACCTCCGTGATCTGGACTGGAAAAAAGTGCCCTTCCTGCGCCGAAACCTTGGCGTGGTATTCCAGGATTTTCAATTGCTTACAGACAGGAATGTAAATGATAATTTGAAATTCGTTTTGAAAGCAACCGGTTGGAAAGATGAAAAATTGATGGATGAAAAAATTGCTGATGTACTTGAGAAAGTAGGATTAAAAACTAAGGGTTTTAAAATGCCATTTGAATTGAGCGGCGGCGAACAGCAAAGAGTGGATATAGCAAGGGCTTTATTAAATTCACCCAAACTGATATTAGCAGATGAACCCACCGGCAACCTTGACCCGGAAACAAGCGATGAGATAATGCAATTGCTGTTTCATATCAGCAGGGATTATGGAACTGCTATTGTGATGGCAACACATGATTATATAGTTATAAATAAATTTCCTGCAAGAACGATAAAAACAGAAAACGGAAAAGTGTGGGATAATGCAAGGGTTACGATGTAATTATTCCTTCCAGAAAAGATGAATAATCTTTTCTGCATTCAATTTATTATTATTAAGCCCTGCCAGCAGGGTTTTTCTTTTTGATATATCCTCTTCACTAAAGGGCATGGCATAAAGTTCTGCAATGGCATTCTTAAATGCGGCTTCATCATTTGCAATGGTACAAGCAGTTTCCAGCCCTGAACCATCTACACCAGCAGTGTTCACTAAACAATGGCGGCCAATGTACAACGCATTCAGCAATTTAAATTTTACGCCCGTGTTATTAAATGAGGGCAGAATATTTACCT